>DASZUZ010000865.1:0-2476 GCA_035547415.1 Bryobacteraceae bacterium
AATCAGGGTCCCATCGTGGTGGCGCTCGACCACGGAACCGTGCGCATTCAAAGCGCTCATCTGACTGGACCTCAAACGGATATTCAGGCAACGGGGACAGCATCCCTCGCTACACGGGCGCTGAACGCGAACGTGAACGCAAACGCCGACCTTGGCGTTCTTCAGAACTTCGATCGCGATCTCTACGCCTCCGGCAAGATTGTTCTGGCGACGGTGATCCGCGGAACCATGTCGCAGCCGCTCATCAATGGCCAGCTTGCGCTGCAGAACGCATCCGTCAATTACGCCTCGGTTCCGAATGGGATATCCAACGCAAATGGCGCGATCGTTTTCAACGGTAACAGCGCGCGTATCCAGAACCTGACCGCCGAGTCGGGGGGCGGCAAGCTGAGCGTGACCGGATTCGTGGGGTTCGCGACGGTGCTGCGGTTTGGCGTGCGCGCGGGCGCATCGAATGTTCGCGTCCGCGTGCAGCAGGGAGTCAGCATTACGACCGACGCGAACATCCGGCTGACCGGCACCATGCAGAACAGCCTTGTTTCGGGCGATGTGACGATCGATCAGGTCAACTATGCCCCGCAGAGCGATATCGGGTCGATGCTGACCCGCGCCGCGCCCCCTGTTCAATCGCCGACAACGCCATCGCCGCTGCTCGATAACATGAAGCTCGATATCCGGGTGCGGACCGCGCCGGGGATGGCCGTGCAGGCATCTCTGGCCGAGAATCTGCAGGCGGACGCCGATCTCCGGGTTCGTGGTACGGCCTCGCAACCGGGCGTGCTGGGAAGAGTCACTGTCAATGAAGGACAACTGGTTTTCTTCGGCGCGCAGTACACGGTCGATACAGGGACGATTTCGTTCTACAATCCCATTGCAATTCAGCCGATTCTCGATATCAGTCTGCAGACGCAGGCCAAGGGCGTCACCGTTACCGTTCGAGTCACCGGGCCGATCGATAACATGAACCTGAGTTACACCTCGGATCCGCCGCTGCAGTTCCAGGAGATCGTGAGCCTTCTCGCGACGGGAAAGACACCGACGTCCGACCCGACTATCCTGGCGAATCAGCCGACAGAGCCGGCTCAGGGATTTCAGCAGATGGGCGAGTCGGCGATTCTGGGACAGGCGGTGGCGAACCCCGTGGCGAGTCGCCTGCAACGCGTCTTCGGACTGACGCAGTTCAAGATCGATCCTTCATTCACCAGTGGATCGGACGTTCCGACGGCGCGGCTGACGCTGCAGCAGCGCATCACGAACAACATTACGTTCACTTACGTCTCCGCGATCGACGATCCGAACAGCACGATTATTCGCGTCGAGTGGGCATTTAACCCGCAGTGGTCCGCAGTGGCGACGCGAGACCAGAACGGGATATTCAGTATCAACTTTTTCTACAAGCGGCAGTTCCGGTAAGAAGGGCTGCCGCTTGCGATTACTTCTCGGGCAGGGTGAAAAGATAAGACACCATGTTCTGCATTTCGGTCGGAGAGAACTTATAGGCAGGCATCGGCGATCCCGGCGACATCTTCTGCGGCGCGACAAAATGCTCGGCAGTCCAGGCTTCGGTGCGCCGCGAGGAGAGACCGTTCAACGGAGGCCCGGTCTTCCCGCCGGCTCCGTTGATCGTGTGGCAGGCTCCGCAGAAGTTCTTCTGGTAAAGGGCGGCGCCCTCAGCAGCAAAAGCAGGAGCGGTATCGACGACATCGCCGTTTTCGGGGGTAAGCGCCAGCATGGCGGCAGCCAGGTCGTTCAATTGCGGACCTGTCAGATTCACGGGGGCCATCGCGCTGTTGGGCGAAGTCGACTGCGGAGCTTTGAAATGGGCCAGCATCCAGGCCTGATCGTGACGCTTCGCCGCGTTCAGCAGATTCGGTCCTTCCTTCGGCTCACCGCCAGTAATGTTGTGGCAGGCAGCGCAATTTTCCTGACGGTAATAGTGGATGCCGGAAAGCTCGGCCGGCTTGAGTTGCATCCATTGCGTCGGGCCCGAAAAGTCGATCGAGGCCGCGGCGGTTTGTGGCGGCGTACTCCGGATCGCCGCAACCGTAAGGCCGCCCCAGCCCAGAGCGGCGAGGAACACGATGCCCATGGCAAACGTCCGCTTACGCAAGCGCACCACGCGGCTGCGGTCCACAAAGGGCGTCACGATCAGCGCGAGGATCGCAAGGGTGGGAAGAATGACTGTGCCGACGACTTCCAGCGGCCCTTCAAAGACTTTGAGCATCTGGAAGAGGAACAGAAAGTACCATTCCGGACGCGGGATGTAACTGGTATCGGTAGGGTCGGCGAGCCGTTCGAGCGGAACGCGGACCGCGACGGCCATGGTGAAGAGAACGGCGAACGCGATGAATACAGCGACGGTGTCTTTGAAGACCTGTTCGGGATAGAAGGACTTCTTCGGCTTCAGTTCATCGCCGGGAGCCGGCGCCACGCCGTGCCGCCGCACCAGATAAACGTGCAGCGCGATGAGAAGCAT
>DASZUZ010000866.1:0-2023 GCA_035547415.1 Bryobacteraceae bacterium
AGGTACGAATTCCGTTCTCACGCTCTTCGACGCGAATCGCCTGCGCCAGTCCCGCGAGGCCCCGCTTCGCCGCCTGATCCGCCGCGCCCGACTCATCGGGGATAACGGCCGACCTCGAAGAGATATAGAAAATCAGCCCCGATTGCCGCGCTCTCATGCCCGGAAGAACGGCGCGAGTCGCATAATAGGCGCCATTCAGATTGACATCGAGCATCATTTTCCAGATTTCCGGATTCAGCCGGGTCAGGGCGCGGTCGGGCGTATTCGTACCCGTCGCATAAACGAGAACATCGATACCGCCGAACTGATCCACGGCCACCTGCGCAGCGCGCTCCATCGCATCCGGGTCCGATGCGTCCGCCGCGCAAATGCCGATCTCGCGATCCTCTGCTTCCATTTCCCGGCGCAACGCGGCGAGGCGGTTCTCTCTTCTCGCGCAGGCCATGACTTTGGCGCCCTCGCGCGCAAAGAGAATGGCCGTTTCGCGCCCCATCCCGCTCGATGCGCCGACGATCAACACACGTTGTTCTTTCAATGAATCAGGCATAAAGGATTCACCAGCGTATCAACGGCGCCGAGGTGAAACACTATCCGGACCCACTTCACTTAGGTGGCGATTGCGGAAAAGACGCTCGCTGTTTCCCGTTCAGCCGCCACCCGCATCACCGGTCGTACTCCGATGCTTTCCGAGCAGAATTATTTCGATGAGTTCTTCGTCAGCCGTCTTCGCCGTGGCGATCCGGATGCCGAGCGGGAATTTTACGATCACTTCAGCGCCGCGCTCCGAATCAAACTGCGAAGCCTGCGCCCCCCGGAATTTGTGGAAGACATCCGTCAGGAAACGCTTCTGCGCGTCCTCCGGCATCTGCGCTCCGGCAAGCACCTTTCGCAACCCGACCGGATCGCCGGATTTGTACACGGGATCTGCCGCAACGTCACGCTCGAGATGCAGCGCGCGCATGGGCGGCAATACCAACTCCTCGATTCCGCGGCCGAACCGGCGGATCCGCTTGCGAATCACGAAGCGGATCTCGCGTCATCGGAGCGCGACGGCATCGTTCGCGAAATCCTCGCCGGGCTTGCGCCGAAATACCGCGACGCGCTGCGGCTTGTTTATCTGGACGAGGTGGACCGCCACGAAGCGTGCCTGCGCTTACGTATTTCGGACGCCATGCTTCGCCTCGTGTTGCATCGGGCCAGAACCCGGTTCAGGATGTTAATCGAACGTAATAAAAGAAAGAGGGAGGTGTTATGTTCTCCCGTCTCAAATCAGCCAGAAATGTGAGGTAATCGGATGACTCATGCACTGGCGGTCGAGAAGAAACTGGCCGAAAGATATCTCCTCTCGCAACTGGAAGACGCCGAAAAGGAGGACTTCGAGCTGCACTTTTTCTCCTGTCCGGCATGCGTCAGAGATCTGAAGGACTGCGCTGGATTTATCGACGCGGCGAAGCCCTCTCTCGGTCCGTTTCGCGCGCCGGATCCGGCACGGTCCCGCGGCGAGTACTGGTGGTCTTGGCTATTACCTCGGCACCTTCCGGCCTTGGGTCTCGCGGGCGCGGTTCTCACCGCTTTTTGTATCGTGGCCGTCTATCAGGGCCAGCAGATTGCGTCCATGCGCCGGGACATTGCGGCTTACCGGCACCCGAGGCAGCCGACGGAGGTGCCGATTACTCCGGATGTGCGCGGACCGGCGCAGTCGGTCGTCATCCCCTCCGATGCGCGCGACATCGAACTCGCCATTGACCTCGACTCCGATCAGTCTTTTTCGGCGTTCCGATGCGAAATACTCGCTTCCGGCGGATCTAACCCCGTTTCTGTAACCCTGGCGCCGCCACCGGCGGGCCAGCCATTGCGGCTCCTGATTCCCGCGCCCCACAAGCCCGGACCGATGCGGGTCTGGTTGTTTGGCGCTTCACCTGGCAACCCGGAGACGGAAGTCGTCTCGAGAACAATCCAGTTTCAATCGAGGAACGCCCCTGAATGAGCGCTTACTTTCAGTTCCACGCCGCGGCAACTGTCG
>DASZUZ010000867.1:0-7766 GCA_035547415.1 Bryobacteraceae bacterium
AGCGCCCGTAAACCCTGGGAGTGATGCGCGAGGTTCCATGCGGCATTGATGCCCCAGTCATGATATCCACGCGGACCCGTTCTGTAAATGAACGTCCGAACCTCCGGATTCTTTTTCACCCAGCTTTCGAGCTGATCGAAAAAGGCATAATTTTCGTCGTCGAGGGCGAGTTGCAGTTTCTGTTCGTGGAGCAGATGCCGCACATTCCATGGCATCCAGATGACGAGAAACGCCCCGCACCAGACCGGCTTCACACGCGAGGCCGTCGCGGCCATTGCGATCGCCGCGCACGCGAGCGGCAGGTAGGCATAAGCCTCGAACAGACGTCCGGGGAGAAACAGCAGTGTAAACAGGAAGCAGACGGTGGCGGTGAGTCCGAACCGGATGCGGCGATCGCGAATCAGCGCGAGAGGCAGGAGCGCGAGGCCGCTGAACGGGATGAACAGAAAACGTTTTGCGTAAAACGGAATGGTTTTCCCGAGGGCGGCAAACGTGAAGCGAAACGTGTACTCGTTGTCTTTGTTCGGATTCAGGAAGATGCCCTGCAGGCCGAAGGATAGAGAAACCGCAAGAAACGGAATCAGCCTGGCGAATCTGCGCTCACCGAACCAGTATTCATAGGCGACCAGAACAGCGGGAAGCATGACCGCAAGTTCCTTCGCCTTATACGCGCACCAGAACGCAATGAAACTCAATATCCATCGCCGGTGCGCATAGAGCAGCATGCTCGCCAGGCAAAAAGTCGCGCAGGTCAGGTCGAACACATACATCGGCTTCCAGTACGCATCGAGCGCGGTGGCGCTCAGGGTGAAGAACGCAACGCCGGCAAGCGCGCGCCACTGGTCGATCGCCAGTCTGCGCAACAACAGATAAAGCAGGAGCGAGTTGAGTAAGTGCAGCGTGACAAGCGGGGTGATGTACGGCGGAAAATCCAGACCGAAAGCCCGGCCCATCAGCGTGAAATAGATGTGGCCCACGGGGCGGAAGTTGAATGGATCAAAGGTGGGCTTAATGAATGCTTTGGCGTAGTCCGCGAAAGGAAGCGTCATCGCCCAACTGAGGTTGTCCAGTTCGTCATCCTGGAAGAAGCCGTCCCAGGCGCGCTGATTCAGCAGGATAAAAGCGACCGCGATCGCCAGACCGGCAAGGAGCGGCGCGAGCCATACGCGCCGGGTTCGAGGCCGGGCAACAGAAACAGTGGCGTTCGCGGTACCGATCTAATGATTCTACGTTGCGCTCCTCAGCAGTAAGGCAGGGCCATGAAATGGTTCGCCCGGCGCTAAACTGGAGATTCAGCCATGCAAACCCGCAGGTACTTCATCGGGAATGTCGCGACCGGTCTGGCCGGAAGTCTGGCTACCGGACACGTTCTGGGCGCCAATGATCGGATCCGGCTGGGCGTCATCGGAATCGGCGAGCGCGGAACCCAGATCGCCCGTGAAGCCATTGCGTGCCCGAACGCGGAATGCGTAGCGTTCTCCGATATCTACACGCGCCGTCTCGAAGACGCGAAGAAACTGGCTCCGAACGCGAAGACATACGCCGACTACCGACAGCTGCTGGACGATCGATCGATCGACGCAGTGCTGATCGCCACGCCGCAGCATCTGCACGCCGAGCACTTCGTCGCGGCGATGGACGCAGGGAAGCACGTCTATCAGGAAAAGACGATGGCGTTTACCCTGGACCAGGCGAAACTGATGCGCGCGGCTTACGAGCGGGCCGGACGCCGAACCGTACAGATCGGTCATCAGGGATGTTCATCCGGGCAGGTAGCGGACGCCTCGAATTATCTTGCCAGCGGCGCCGTTGGCAAGGTGACCGCGATCCGCTCGCACATGTTCCGCAACACGCCGCACGGGAAACCGCAATGGTCGCGTCCGGTGTATCCGGATATGACCCCGGAAACAATTCAGTGGAATCAGTTTCTCGGTTCGGCTCCGGAGCGCGATTTCGACGCGGACCGGTATGCGAACTGGCGCTATTTCTGGGACTACTCGGGCGGAAACGTGTTCGAGAACATGTGCCACCAGGTCGCGTTCTGGTACAAAGTAATGGGCCTGAAGATTCCGGCTTTCGTGAGCATGACCGGCGGCGTCTATCTGTGGAAGGACGGCCGCGAGGTTCCGGACACGATGCATGTCGCGATGGAGCAGAACGAAGAGATTCTGTTCTCCTGGGACTCCGGGTTCGGCAACAATCAGCCGGGCGTCGGCGAAGACGTGCTCGGCACCGACGGCACGATCACGCGTGGCCAGCAGATTCGTTTTCTGCCGCAGAAGGTCAATCGTCCGGATCTCGCGGAAGTCCTCGGACAAACCACGACCGCGCCGCGGGCCCACATGCAGAACTTCCTCGACTGCATCCGCAGCGGAAAAGAAACGAACTGTCCGTTCGAGATCGGATACCGTGTTTCCATCGCGTGCCGGATGGCGGTAGACAGCTACCTGCAGGGCCGGGCGACGCGATGGGATCCGGAACGCGAAGAGATCGTTTGAACGCGCGTAACGTCAGGCGCTGAGCCGGTAAATCCGGTGGGCATTCTCCCACGTCATCTTCCGGAACTGCGCCGGTGAAACCGTTCTCTTCAGCAGAGCAAGTGTTTCACGTGCCACACATTTGCCTGCGAGGCGGCTCGCACCCGGATTTCCTCCCTGAGACACACCGCCGCCCTTGCCATCCGAGCAGGCGCAATCGCTCCCGAAGATCAGCTTGTCCTGATGCCGTTTCAGGAAGTCGTTCGTGAACTCCGGATCCCGCGAGAGCGCGTTGTTTCCCGAATTCGCGGCCAGGTCGCCGAACAGATTGGGATAGTCCGAGAGTAACCGGTCGGTGACTCCTCCGCGCTTCACTTTGCCGGTCGGATAGTCGACATCATTCGCGTAATCCGCGCTGACGTTTGCCCAGAACGCGTCGGCGTGACCGATGAAGCGCGTTTTCGGGAACTCCTTCAGGACCACTTCGAAGGTTTTGAAGCCCGTACTGAAAACACCTTCGGTGGGCGTGTGAGGGACTTCCTGGAAATGCACAAGAATCGGAACGTTCAGTTCCGCCGCGAGTGCGTACATCCGGCGCAACTCGGGCCCGTTCGCCGCGACGTGCGATTTCAGTTCGCCGAGACCGATCGCTCCGCTCTTCACCGCATCCGTCAGTTGCTGTTCCGCCTCCGGTTTCGTGATATCCGCGCCGGCGAACCAGCCGAGAACGCGTCCGGGATATTTGGCCCGGAGTTCGGCGATGGCCGGAGCGGAGTTCTGGCGCGCGAGGATCATGGCGTTCGAGACGCCGCAACCGTCCATATGGACAATGTTGGCTTCCGCCGTGCGCCGGAGGTGGTGGTGGCAGTCGACAACCGGCCCGCCCCACATGTCCGTTGCAGGTGTCTGGGCTGCAAGGCGAAATGCCGGGAGGGCGGCCCCCAGGGCGGCTGCGAATTGACGGCGATTGACTCTCATCTGATCTGTCTCCGGAACGGCTCATGCTACCACAGGGTCATTGCCTTGTGGCGAGACGCGGATCAGACTGCGTGAGAGACAACCTCTCAGACTCCGCGCGCTCCCTGTGCCGCTTCGAGCCACCGGCGCATCTCGCTGCGGGGCACAACCCCTGCGTGTTGTCCGACGACCTGCCCATCGCGCAGGATCACGAAGTTCGGAATGCTCTGAACGCGAAACCGGCTGGCGAGGTCCTGATGGGCTTCCGTATCGACTTTCAGGAAGAGGGCCTTTCCTGCCATGTCTTTCGCGAGAGCCTTGACCTCCGGCGCCGCCATGCGGCACGGACCGCACCAGTCAGCCCAGAAATCCACCAGAACCGGCACGCGCGCTTCACGCATGATTTCGTCGAAGAGTTGCGTATCCGCCTCGATCGGCTCCGACACGGGCGGCAGAGGAGACTTGCAGACACCGCAACGGCCCGTGTCGGCCAGGTGTTTTGCGGGTACGCGGTTGTTCGCACCGCACTGACTGCACTTTCGAATCATGAGAAAGCTCCGTTTTTTTCCGGGGTGCAAGCCGGTCGCCATTCTTCAGCGTATCCGGAAACTCAGGAACCGGCTATCCCCGTAAGCTGCCATTGCATCGGAGCCGCTCGGACATAACCGCCACTCGCAATATTCTTTATGAAGTCTTAATATCAAAGGAGTGACTGATCTTTTCCACACCTGGCCGGCCTTGGTACGAACCGCGGCAATCCTCTTTGGCGCCGGAGCGATCGGGTTTCTATTCAATGCGATTCTGTTCCGCGCGGTATGCCGCATCGCAGCGCGCACGCGCACCAATATCGACGACACAGTTATTCGCAAGGCGCGGGGACCGCTCCGGATCATCGTTCCGATCCTGGCACTCATCTCGGTGCTCCCCACGCTGGTTCTGCCCGACAACCTGGAAAGCAAAATCCGCCACCTGCTCGGGTTATGCCTGGTGGCGTCCGTCGCATGGCTCGCGGTAGCGCTTGTCGCGGTGCTGGAAGCATTGGTGGCGGCGCGTTACAGTATCGATGCGCCTGACAACCTCGCCGCCCGGCGTATCCGCACGCAAACCGCTGTTCTCCGGCGAATTCTCGTCGTTCTCATCTGCCTCGTCGCCATCTCGATCGGATTGATGAGTTTTCCGAGCATTCGACAGATCGGGGCGAGTCTGCTGGCATCAGCGGGACTGGCTGGACTTGTCGTCGGCCTTGCCGCGCGGCCTGTGCTGGCGAACCTGCTCGCGGGCATTCAGCTTGCTCTCGCTGGCTCGATCCGGCTGGACGATGTGGTGATTATCGAAGGAGAATGGGGCCGGATCGAAGAGATCACAACGACGTACGTCGTGGTCTGCATCTGGGACCTGCGACGGCTGGTTGTTCCCTTGTCGTACTTCATCGAAAAGCCTTTTCAGAACTGGACTCGCATTTCCTCGGAACTTCTGGGAACCGTTTTTCTCTACACTGACTACTCCGTTCCCGTCGAGGATGTCCGGAACGAACTGCTGCGCGTGCTGCGGGGATCGGATCTGTGGGATGGCAAGGTGTGGGGCCTTCAGGTCACTAACGCGACTGATCGAATTGTCGAACTTCGCGCTTTGATGAGCGCTGCCGACTCCGGAAAAGCGTGGGATCTGCGATGCCATGTTCGCGAGGCCCTCATTGCGTTTCTGCGGGAGAGTTATCCGGACAGCCTGCCAAAAACCCGAATCGAAGCCACCGCCAAAGCACCGGACGAATCCAGCCAGCGATCGATGACGGCGCCTGCGCCGCTGCCCGCAGGCTTCGGGATGCTTTCATGATCGCATCACTTCACTGCCCGGAAGCGGCGCAGGCATTCGCGGATATCTTCGAAGTTCGCGTTGGGGTCGCTGTCATGCTCGATGACGTACCACTCGGTGCCGGCGACCTTCTCGCAAACGGGGAAGAATTCATGCCAATCCATCTGGCCATCGCCGATCATCAGATCGGGTTTCGTGAGGGTGTAGTCCTTGACGTGCACGAAGCGAACGCGGCCGGGATAGCGTTTCAGCGCCTCTATGGGATTCGCTCCACCGTAACCCGCGCCGCCGAGGTCGAGTTCGATGAAGACTTCTTTGGGAGTATTTTCAAACAGCGTATCCCAGGGACGCTCGCCTGATACCGGCCTGAATTCCGCCGCGTGGTTATGATAGCCGAGCCGCATGCCGGACTTCAGTAAAGTCTTCGAGATCTCGCCAAATCTCTTTGCGGTTTCAAGCCAGGCTTCGTGCGATTGCGTTGCCCTTGCCGGCAGGCCGGGAACGATCAGACTCCTGTTTCCAAGAGCCTGATGAAACTCGATGGTCGCGGGCAGTTTGTCCGGCTGCACGGAATCGAACGAGACGTGGGCGCCGCAGCAGGTCAGGCGTCGTTCCGCGAGCAGTCGCTTCAGTTCATCGGGCCCATGCCCGTAGTATCCGGCGAATTCGACGGCCGAGTATCCGATATCGGCAACACGCGAAAGTGTGCCTGGCAGGTCTTTCTGGCACTGCCTGCGCACGGAGAACAACTGCAGCGCCACGGGAATGCGCCTGGCTCCGGCGAACGCCAGGCCAGAGATCCCCGTCAGCGCGAATTCGCGGCGAGAGAGCACCATAATAACGGCGGACGCAAGCGGCGGGCCAGCACGCGCTACAGCGCCGCGAGCACTTCCTCGGCGTGGCCCTCGGGCTTCACGTTGGTGAAGATCTTTGTGATTTTCCCGCCCTCGATGATGAAAGTCGTACGCGCCACGCCCATGACCTTCTTGCCGTACATGTTCTTCTCTTTCATCACGCCATACTTGTTCGCGATGTCCTTGTTGTCGTCAGCCAGGAGCGTGAAGTTGAGGTCGAACTTTTCCTTGAACTTCGACTGGGCCTTCGTCGTGTCCGGCGACACGCCAAGAACGGTCACGCCCTTCTTTGTGAATTTCTTCGCCGTATCGCGGAACTCACAGGCTTCGATCGTGCAGCCGGGCGTATCCGCGCGTGGATAGAAATAAAGAACAATCTTTTCGTCTTTGTGTTGCGCGAGATCGAACTCTTCGCCTGAGTCGGTCAGAACCTTGAATTCGGGCGCCGGATCGCCTTCTTTGAGCATCGTCTTCTCCTTAAGAGAGTTTCGCTTTGAGAATTTCGTTTACAGCCGCAGGGTTCGCCTGGCCTCGTGACGCTTTCATCACCTGCCCCACCAGAAATCCGATCACGGTCGTCTTGCCGCCTTTGTATTGCTCTACCTGCTTCGGATTGGCGGAAATGACGTCGTCGACGATCTTTTCGAGCGCGCCCGAATCGCTGATCGTCTTCAGCCCCTCGCGTTCGACGATCACCGATGCCAGCTCGCCAGACTCGAACATTTTCGGAAGAACTTCCTTGGCCAGTTTGCCGGTCAGTTCGCCCTTCGCAATGAGCGCCACCAGTTCGCCGAGATGCCTCGCCGGGACCGGAGAATCCTGGATTTCCTTGCCCGCAGCTTTCAGCAGGCCTGCGACATCGCCCATCACCCAATTCGCCGTGGTTTTCGGATCCCCGGCAACGGTGGCGGCTTCCTCGAAGTATTCCGAGAGCGCGCGGCTTGCTGTCAGCACGTCCGCATCGTATTCCCGGAGTCCGAACTCCGATATGAAACGAGCCCGCTTCGCGCCCGGCAGTTCAGGCATGGATGCGCGGACCTCCGCCTGCCATTTCTCGCTGATCTGCAGGGGCGCGAGATCCGGTTCGGGAAAGTAGCGGTAATCATGCGCCTGCTCTTTGCTGCGCATACCGGCAGTCTCGCCCGTATCCGGGTTGAAGAGCCTTGTCTCCTGATGGATTCGACCACCGCTCTCGATGACGGCGACCTGCCGTTCGATCTCGTGGTCGATCGCCAGTTTCAGAAAGCGAAACGAATTGAGGTTCTTGACCTCCACTTTCGTTCCCAGCTTTTCTTCGCCTTTCAGCCGAACGGAGACATTGGCGTCGCAGCGAAGATGCCCTTTTTCCATGTCGCACGTCGAGACGTCCATGAACTGAATGTTCTGCTTCAGCTCGGTGAGATAGGCAAAGGCCTCGTCGGAGGAGCGCATGTCCGGCTCGCTCACGATCTCGATCAGCGGCGTACCGCTGCGATTCAGATCGACATATGTATACTGGGCCGAATCGCGAAACCCCTCGTGCTGGCTTTTCCCCGCGTCATCTTCCATGTGGACGCGCGTGACGCCGATGCGCTTCGGCGTTCCGTCCACCGTGATGTCGACCCAGCCATGCTCGGCGAGCGGTTCATCGTACTGCGAAATCTGATAACCCTGGGGGAGGTCGGGG
>DASZUZ010000868.1:0-4620 GCA_035547415.1 Bryobacteraceae bacterium
TGACCGTTTGATCACATTTAATGTGCCTGATTTTCGCATCAACTTTCCGGATCTTGTAATCACGTGCGAAGCCAGTTGATTATCTACTTCGCGGTCTTGCGAAGCTTTTCCCCTGCCACGACCTGCGCGTGATTCAGTACGGCGACCAGGGAAACGCCTCCGAGCGTGTTCCCGACCAACGTCGGGAGCAGATATCCGCTGAGATACGCGACCCACGGAATCACTCCCGTCATCACCAGGAACAGCGCCTCGATGGAACCGGCGATGATATGCGTGAAGCCGCCGAGCGCCACGAAGTAAGTCATGATGACGATGAGCGGGATTTGTCCGGTATCGAGGGCGGCGCGCATCCACACGAGCATGGCGATCAGCCACCCCGCGAAAATGCCCCGAAGGATGGCCTGAAAGGGCGTGACCGCAATTGTTTCCTTCGCGATCTGCGCCATCGCGTCCTGCACGTGCGGATTGAAGGCTGAAGTGTTGCCGAGGACCCAGGCAACGATGTGCGCCCCAAGAAGATTGGCGACCAGTACGATAGCCCAGAGCCGAAGCATGCGCGCCAGCGAGGTCCACGAACGACGCGCCAGCACGGGCAGCACGGCGGTCAACGTATTTTCGGTGAATAGCTGCTGCCGGCCGATGATGACGATCAGAAATCCGAATGAATAGCCGAATTTCGCGATGAGGGGCCGCCAGGAAGCATCCGGCAGATAGGTACGAAGAAGCGCTTCGGCGATGAAGGAAAAGCCCATCGAGAGTCCGGCGGCCAGACCGGAGCTCGCCAGTGCGGATACCGAACGATCCAGTTCGATGTCCCCGTCGTGACGCACCGCTTCGTGCACAACGTGGGCCTTTACGGAACTGCGCTGCTCGACTTCTTCCTTTTCGCGCTCGGTCAGTTCCGGGGCGACGAGTCCTTCCTGTTCATCCTCGATTTTTGTGTCTGGCGGCACGAACAGGTAATGGCAATTTTCATGCCGTTAAGCGACTCACTCACCGCCGCGGCCGGAAGCGCTTAACTGGTACAACGCATCGAGGTCCGACTTGAAGTTTTCCATGACCTGTTTGCGGCGGACTTTCATGGTGGCGGTCACTTCTCCGTGTTCGATGGAGAATTCGCGGGGAAGGATCCGGAAGCGCTTCACCTGTTCGAAGGGCGCCAGTTGCTTGTTGATCCGGTTGACGATGTTCTGCACCTCGGCCACGATTTGCGGGGCCTCATACAATGGGACGCCAGACTCTTTGGCGCCCCCGATTGTCTCGGCGACCTGGCTGTGCACTGTAAACAGAGCGACAAGGTGGGGCAGGCGGTCGCCCGCGAGCAACACCTGGCTGATGAGGGGCTCGAACTTAAACAGACTCTCGACGCGGGCAGGAAAGATCTTCTTGCCGTTCGAGGAGACAATCAGTTCTTTCTTGCGGCCGGTGATAAAGATGTAGCCGTCGGAATCGATGGTGCCCACGTCGCCCGTATGCAGCCAGCCGTTGCGAAGAACCTCGGCCGTGGCATCCGGGTCTTTGTAGTAGCCGGTGGACAGACAGGGGCTCTGAATCAGCAACTCACCGTCTTCGCCGATGTGGATATGCACTCCCGGCAGCGCCTTGCCGATGCTGCCGGGACGCGGCGCGTCCAGCGGATTCAAGGCAGCCACGCCACCCTCCGTCAAGCCGTAACCCTCGATCAGGGGCATTCCGATCGCCTCATAAAATTCGGCCAGTTCCGTGCCGAGCGGCGCCGCGCCCGAGGCAGCGACGCGCAGGCGTCCGCCAAACCGTTCCCGGATCTTGCTGAAGACGATCTTATGCGCGAGCCGGAGCGGGACCCGGATGCGGAGTGGCGCCGACTTATTGAGCCGCTTATATTTCGCCGCTCCCAATCCGAGACCAAGCGCCGCATAGAACATCTTCTGCGCGAGCGGTGGTTTTTTCAGGAGTTCGGTTCGGATGCTCGTATAGATCCGCTCCCACATGCGGGGCGGCGCCAGAAAGAATGTGGGCTTGACCGTCTTGATTTCGCCCGGGAGTTTGCTGAGGCTTTCAGCGAAAGAAACCGGTGTGGCGCTCAGGATGGGCAGCAGTTCGACGACGACCCGCTGCGCAATGTGGGCGGATGGCAGGAAGGCTACCGTGATGTCATCCGGCGTGAGAGGCAGCACGCGGGGTCCCATGTTCACATTGCTGACAAGGGCTTTGTGCGTGACCATCACCATCTTGGGTTCGCCGGTAGCGCCGGAGGTGAGATAGAGAATGGCGTTATCGCTCTCGGCGATGTCCGCGGCATGGCGGCCATACTGCCGGAGCTGGGCCATGGAAATTGCGCCTTCCGCTTCGCCCGTCAGAAGAATGACGTGCGCCACGGGCGCATCCTTCAGCTTCGCGAACATCTTCGGATCTTCCACGAACAAAACCCTGGCGTCCGCGTTGGCGATGGTCTTCTTCAGCTCAGCCGGCGGATAGCTCGGATAGAGCGCAGCGGCGACCGAACCGTTCATCAAAACGCCCTGATCCGCAAGATAGAATTCCGCGCGGGTTTCCGAGCAGAGCGCCACGTGATCCCCCTTGCCGATTCCCAGCGTGCGCAGACCGCCTGCGATCTCCTCGGCGGCTTCCAGGTACTGGCTCCAGGTCCAGGTGCGCAGTTCTTTGCCGGCTGGCTGGCGGAGGGCAAGGCGGTCGCCATGCTGCTGAGCGGCGCGTCGCAAAAGCTGGGGAACAGTTTGAGCGGTCATGAAGGGGTCGAATGTTCAGTTTATTCTCAGGCTGCGGCGACAACGGTCTGGCGGGCGAGTTCCGCCACTCTCTCCTGCAACATCTCGTTGAGCCGTCCGCGGTCCTGCAGGGTCATGCCGGATGTGGAGATGGGATCGCCAACGTTCAGTTCCACGGTTCCGGGCCGGATCAGGCCGGAGTGCATCGGCAGCACGTCACGCGTACCGACGAGTCCGATGGGCACAATCGGAACTCCCGCTTTGATCGCGATGTAGGCGGCCCCTTCGCGGAAGGGACGCATATTGTGCTGTGTTCTGCCGCCTTCGGGAAAGAGCAGCATCGAAACGCCCTTTTCGCGAATGAGTCGTGCGCCTTCCGACATGGATTTCAGCGATGCGCGGGCATCACCGCGAACGACCGGCATGTGTCCCGCCCGGCCGAGATGCCAGCCGAGGAAAGGAATCGAGAAGAGCCCCTTCTTGGCGAAAAACCGGAACTGCAGCGGAACGGACCGAAGGATCGCGGGAGTGTCCATGTAACTGGCGTGATTCGAAACGAGAACATAGCTGGCCCGCGGATCCAGTTTCTCGACTCCGTGCGCTTTACACCGCACGAACCCCAACGCCATCAGGATTCCAGCCCATACCCGGGCCAACCGGTGCTGCGTATTGCCGGCTTTGTCCCAAAGCGAACAGATGACCGAGATCGATGCCATGACGACCGTGAGTACAATAATGGCCGGAGCAGAAAAGAGTACTGCGCGCAGTTTCCACACGTAGATTCTGAACCTCTATTATGAACGGCGCGCGTCTTGTAGACTAAATGGCAGGACTGGAAGGAGCCATCATGAAGAAATCTCAATATTTAGCTATCGCGTTCACCCTGCTTTTCGGATCCGTTTCAATGTTTGCGCAGGACAAAGGAGACGCCGCGAAAGGGAAGGAAGTCTTCGAACAGTGCAGCGTCTGTCACAACGCTGACAGCGCCGAGCGCAAGATGGGCCCAGGCCTGAAAGGTCTGTTCAAGAAAGGCAAGCTGGAATCCAACGGCAAGCCGGCGAACGACGCCAACGTGCTGGAGAAGATTAACGAGGGTGGCAACGGAATGCCAGCCTACAAGGACATGCTCACGGCTGACGAGAAGGCCAATCTGCTGGCCTATTTGAAGACTCTCTGAGGCTTTCAAAAGTAAAAACGGGCGGGCTGTCCGGAAGATCGGACGGCCCGCCCCTTTTTGGGTTCCACAAATCAGGCTGTCTGCTTCTGGGCGACTTCAATCGCCTTTTTCAGGATCACGTCTTCCGTGGGCTTCTTCGGAGCTATATTCGGGGTCTGATCGGTGGCATCGTCATCCGAATCGCCGATCGTCGGCTCAGCCTCAGTGACCTGCTCGTTCGGCGTTATGCCGTTATCCTGAATCGACTTGCCGTCCGGCGAGTAGAACTTCGCTACCGAGAGAATAATCGCGCTGCCATCCTCCATGGTGATGGGGCTGCGGAGCGACGCGTCCCCGTAGGTGCGCTCACCGACGACGGTGGCGCGCTTGTCCGCCTGCAGAGCCGCCGCAGTTACTTCAGCGGCGGAGGCGGTGCCGCGGTTCGTGAGGACAACCAGAGGCAGGGCGGTCACGTCCTTCTTCGGATCCGCCGTATAGTTCTTACGCGCGAATTTCTGGCCCTGCACGTAGGTGATCAGACCGTTATTCAGGAACAGGTTCGCCAGTTCGATGCCTTCATCGGGATCGCCTGTCGCGCAGAACCGGAGGTCAAGCAGAAGTTTCTTCGCGCCTTGCTTCTGCAGGCCGGCGATAGCCGTCGCTACTTCCTTTACCTTGCCCGTCGTGAGCGCCGCGACTTTGATGTAGCCCATCTGGTCCGGCAGCATCTTCGATTCGACCGGCGGGTACGCGATC
>DASZUZ010000869.1:0-2155 GCA_035547415.1 Bryobacteraceae bacterium
TTTCTGGAACGATGGACCGCCGCATTGAACTCCGGCGCCACGTTCGAGATGGAACTGCGCCTGCGAAACAGCGAAGGCGCTTACTGCTGGCACTTATGCCGGGCGCTCCCGCAACGGCAAAGCGATGGAACAGTCACCCGCTGGACCGGCGTCTGCACCAATATCGACGCTCAGAAGCGCTCGGAGAAGACCCTTCATCAGGCCGCGAAGATGGAAAGCATCGGAGTCCTCGCGGGCGGCATCGCGCACGATTTCAATAATCTGCTGACCGGCGTCATCGGAAACACGACTCTTGCCCTTGAAATACTGGGCGAGTCCGATCCCACGGCGCCGATGCTGTCATCCGCCGTGCAGGCCGCGCAAAGCGCCGCGCATCTCACCCGTCAACTCCTTGCCTACGCCGGCAAAGGCCACTTCGTCTCCCGGCGAATCCAGATGGCCGAGTTGATCGAGACGACGGTTGCTCTGATGCGAAGTTCGATCGGTCCGGGCGTTCAATTTCACGTACAGGCGGCCGAGGATTTGCCGTTCATCGACGCCGATCCGTTGCAGGTCCAGCAGATTGCGATGAACGTGATCATGAACGCCGCGGAGTCCATTCCCCAGGGCACAAACGGCACCGTGGACATTACGATTGAAACCCGCCATCTCAGCGGGCATTCGATAGCGGACGAGAATCACCGATTCGCGATTGAGCCCGGGGATTTCATTTCTCTGGTCATCACGGACTCGGGAGCCGGCATGACCCCGGCCACTCTTTCGCGCATCTTCGAGCCCTTCTTCACGACGAAGTTTACCGGCAGGGGACTGGGACTGGCGGCAGCCATCGGGATCGTGCGGAGCTATAAAGGCGCAATCCTCGCGCGCAGCGAGTTCGGACGCGGAAGCCGCTTTGAAATCCTGTTGCCAGCGTCCCGAACTGACCAGGCCGACAGCGGCAAGCCGGATACGGCAATCGCGCTCGAAAAGCGAGGAACGGTTCTGGTCGTTGACGACCAGGAGACCGTCCGGTCCGTTGCCCATAGGATGCTCAAAGCAGAAGGCTTCGAAGTCTTGATGGCGGAAAACGGCGCCCGCGCAATCGAAATCTTCAGCGCCCGTCCAAGCGATATCTCGGTCGTTCTTCTCGATCTGACGATGCCGGGGATGAGCGGCTCTGAAGTCCTCAGCCACCTGCGGAAAATCGATCCGGCCGTCAGAGTGATTCTCTCGAGCGGCTTCGACAAGTCCGCGGTGCTGACGCAGTTCGCCCCGGAAGAACTGGCGGGCTTCCTGCAAAAGCCCTTCACCACCAGACAAATCATGGAGCAGATCGCCAAAGCGCTGCAATCCTGAAACGCGGCGCTCAGACTCTGACGATCGGGTGATCGCGCGGCAGCCCCAGCCGTTCCTCGCAGAAGTATTCAAAACGAATCCCGAAGGTGCGGCGCGTATGGATCCAGATCGCCCGGAACAGCGGACTGCGCGCCCACGACATGAAAAGCATCGCCCAGCCGCGATTGTCGGGGTGATCCCAGAAGTCGTCCAGACGAAGATCGAGGAAAACGTTCTCCATCAACTGAATGAGTTCAACGCCCGCGCACACTTCTTCGGTGACGGGCATGGCGGCCGCGGCGGGCGCGCCGTTGCCCATCAGTTCACTCAGGAATGCATGCAGCCCCGGCGACCGGCGGAACCGTTCCCATACCTGATCGAGCGTCTTCGTGTGCCGCAGAAATGACTCGTTGCTGAAGCCGGCCGGCGCCCACACATCGTAGAGTTTCTCCGCGATATTGACCGGATGGCTGCCCGGCTGAATGCTCCGCAGCGCGTGCTTCACCACGTGATAGCCGAGGCTGCGATAGCTTTCGAACTGATCCTCCGAAAAAAACTGGTCGGCGGTCGTCTCATGAGGAAACGATGGATGCACGGAGCGGTACTGCGCAATTCCCACGCTCTCGTCGCCCGTGACCGACGATTTGAGATACAGGAGATAGCCGAGGCTTCCATTGCTGTAGGTAATCCGGCCGACGGTGCAATGCGCCAGACTGTGCGTCTCCTTCTGCTGCTGGATGGAACTCACGTCAATGTCGATCTTCGCGCCGAAATCCGTTTCGCAGATCCGGATCAGGTTTCCGAGGCTGCCGAACTGCAGAGACTCGTCGCACTCGGCGTC
>DASZUZ010000870.1:0-3684 GCA_035547415.1 Bryobacteraceae bacterium
CCGACCTTGTTGTCGGGGCAGGCGAGCGCCATTTCCCGGTCCCAGGTGAGATCGCCGAGATCGAGGAATTTGAATTTGCCGTACGTGAGGAGGAAGCCGGCGCTCTGGCCGTTTTCGGATTTGTCGGCTGGCTTTTGCTGCGCTCCGGCGCAGAGCGAATTGGGGCCTCCGCCGTTGATGGGCTTCGAGAGGACTTCGCCGGCAGCGGAGACGATTTCGACCTTCAGACCTTTGATCGGAAGCGTGTCGCCGGGTTTCACGACAGTCCGGTTGCCATCGGCGATGGACTTGTACGCATTCCAGACGCCGGCGCCGCGGCCTTCGGCTTCGACCGAGGTTCCGTGGTCGAAGTAATGCTCGATCGGGATCAGTTTCGCCAGCGTCGGGGCGCCGCCGACGTGGTCGCCGTGATAGTGGGTGGTGAGAAGGTAATCGATCTTTTTAAGGCCGGCCTGTTTTGTGGCGACTTCGAAGATGCGAGTGGCATCGCGGTCGCCGGGATTGCCGGTGTCGGTGAGGAAGGATTGGCCGGAGGGGGTGACGACCAGGGTGGCGGCGCCGCCTTCGACGTCGACCCAGTAGATGTCGAGGGGTTTCGTTTGAGCGGAGAGGAGAGCCGCGAGGGCGAGAGTCAGGAAGATCAGGCGTGGCATCGGATCGAGTTTATAACGGATGGGGGCCGGGGGTGGCGGTCAGAAGAAGCCCCGGCCCCACGGGCTTATGGCAGGGCGAAGGTGAAGAGGGCTCCTCCGGCGGCCATCGTTACCATCTGCTTGCCGTTGACCATGTACGTGATCGGATTCGCCGCCATGGTTCCTCCCAGGTTGATGCGCCAGAGTTCCTTGCCGTTGTCGGCGTCGAGAGCGAAAAAGTAGGCTTCGAGGGTTTCGCGGTCGCGGCTGAGCCATCCGCCATTGGCCCCGAAGAGGAGGTGGCTGCCCGTGGTGAGGACGCCTGACCACGGCTTCGTCTGCGTTTTATACTCCCAGACTTTGTCGCCGGTCTTCGGGTTCAGAGCGCGGATGGCTCCGAAGCCGGGGTCGTCTTCCACGTCGATGTCGGGAACACTGCCGACGTACCGGTTGCCGGGCGTGTATTTCGGTTCGCCCTTCAGATAGTAGCCTTTGTTTTCCCAGACCGTGAGATAGAAGTAGCCGGTCAGCGGGTTGTAAGACGGCGAGTACCAGTTCGTGGCGCCCTGCACGCCGGGCCAGATATAGGCGCCCTCTTCCGAGGGCCTGGAGTTGGGAAGACGATCCGGTCGTCCTTTCGCATCCAGCGATTTCGCCCAGCTTTGCTTCGCAAACGGCTTGCCGAGGAGAAACTCGCCGGTGGAACGGTCGAGCACGTAATAGAATCCGCCGCGATGCGCCCAGTAGATGAGCTTCCTGGGACGTCCCTGCCAGTCGCTGTCGACCAGAACCGGGACCTGCACGGCGTCCCAGTCGTTCGAATCATGCGGAACGAACTGGAAGTGCCATTTGAGCGCGCCGGTGTCCGCGTCGAGGGCGATGGCGGAGTCGGAGTAGAGATTGTCACCGGGACGAACGTCGGCGTTCCAGTCCGGGGAGGGATTGCCGACACCCCAGATGATCAGGTTCAGTTCGGGATCGTAAGATCCGGTGACCCACGTGGGACCGCCTCCGTGCGTCCATGCATCGCCGCCGCCCCATGTTTCATGGCCTTTCTCGCCGGGTCCGGGGATGGTGTTGAAACGCCAGCGGCGCTTACCGGTTTTGACGTCGTACGCATCGAGGAAGCCACGGATCCCGTATTCGCCACCGGAGATCCCCGTGATTACCATGTCCTTGACGACCAGGGGCGCGCTGGTGATGCTGTAGCCTTTCTCGTTATCGGCGACCGGAACATCCCACAGAACAGCGCCGGTCTTTGCGTTCAGCGCGACCAGGTGCGCGTCCACCGTGCCGAGGAAAACGCGGTCGCCAAGCACGGCGACACCGCGGTTTACCGCGTCGCAGCAGACGTTGATCTTCGCGGGGAGCGCGCGCTTGTAGTGCCAGTAAGGACGGCCCGTGGCGGCATCGAGGGCAAAGACATTGGAGGGCGGCTCGGAGACGTACATGACGCCATCTACGACGATGGGCGTCGCTTCAATCCGGTGAGTGGTCGGCATCTGGTGCACCCAGGCGACCTTGAGGTTCGCGACGTTCTGGCGGTCGATCTGATCGAGAGCGCTGTAGCGGAGGCTCTTGTAACTGCCGGAGTAGGTGAGCCAGTTCTGTGGCTCGGAATCCGCTTTGAGGAGGCGCTCATAAGTCACCTGGGCGTGCAGCGCCGCGCACGACAGCGCAAGGATGGCGATCCGGCCGATCATTGATGACTCTCCTTCTGACGTTTGAGAGATGAAAGGAAGCTGACCAGGTCGTCGAGTTCCGCGTCGGACAGCTTGTCTTTGTAGGACGGCATGCGCGAGCCGCGATCGATTCCGAAATCGCGGAAGCTCGAGCGCGGCAGGGATTCCAGCCCTCGCGTGGAGTCGAGTATCTGGACCATATACGTGTCTTCGTTCATGACGAAACCGGAATGCGATTTCCCGTCGCTGGTGATGATTTTTGCGACCCAGAATTGGGGAGCGACCTTGGCGTTGGGGTCGAGGATAGATTCGCGGAGGTTTTCAGGGGAGCGCTGGGCTCCGATGACGGAGAGGTCCGGCCCGTTGGAGCCGCCCTCTCCGCGCATCTGGTGGCAGCCGATGCAGCCCTTTTCCTGGAACAGATGCTGGCCGCGCACGGGGTCGCCTTTGGGCGCCATGCCGGCGCGCGACTGGCTGATGGAGCGGACGAACGCCACGATTTGCCAGACTTGCGCGCCGTCGAAGAAGACGCTGGGCATGGCGGTGCCGACGATACCTTCACTGATGTTGCGGTAGAGGTCGGCGTCAGTGGAGCCATGGAAAAAGACGCCGGAGGTCAGGTTGGGGCCAAGGCCGCCGGTTCCTTTGACGCCGTGGCAGGGGGCGCAGTGGGAACGGAAGATGCGGGCTCCGGCGGCGCGGTCCGCGTCGGTAAAGGGTGGCGCCTTGGTGGCAGTCTGGGCCGATGCAGCAGCAGCGGACACAGCCGCCAGCAGGAAGAGAGCTTTCACGGGATGCTCCTCGAGAATTCTGGCACTGCACAGTATATATTCAGCCGGAGGACGGGCGCAGAGGAAAAGTCGCGTGGTGACAATGTAGCCGTTGAGCCGAATGCGCCTCAACGGAAACTTACGCAGGCCGGAAGGCCGGCGGCGGGGCAAAGCCCCGGCGCCGCATTCCGGCGGGGGATCAACTGATCCCTCAAAAACGGTATGATGATCTTATGGTTGAAGCATCCCGGATCGCCGGCATTCTGGGTGTGCGGGCCGCCAGCATCAGCGACTTGTCGCACAAAGTTGAGCAAGGCCTTCCCAAGCAATCGCTGGTTCGAGTTGCCCGGCGCGTATCCACCGGGAAAGGCGAGGCCGGCAAACTGCTGGTGAAGGTTGTTCCGGAAGCCACTTTCAAGCGCCGAGTCCGGCTTACTCCGCACGAGAGCGAACGCACCGAACGCCTGGCGCGGGTCATCGCTGCCGCCGAATACGTCTGGGGCGATAGAAATGACGCTCGGGAATGGCTGCACACTCCCCATCCGGAACTGGACAGAAAGCCTCCTCTGCAGGCAGCGCTCACGGAACTGGGCGCCCGAA
>DASZUZ010000871.1:0-1757 GCA_035547415.1 Bryobacteraceae bacterium
CACGGTTGGTGACGCGTTCGAAAAAGTTCCGCGGCCGCCGCTTCCCAGCGCTGCCGCACTCGGGGCAGGTAAACATGAATAGTTCGTCGAGTCCTGTACTACAAGACCCATTGGCTTTGAATAAAGTAACACATCAGTTACGGGAAATCTCGGTTTCCGGTGCACGTCAGCACAACCTTCGCAATATTAATGTCCGTATTCCCAGGAATACCCTGACGGTTATCACCGGACTGAGCGGTTCCGGCAAATCCTCTCTCGCCTTCGACACCATCTATGCCGAAGGACAGCGCCGCTACGTCGAGACGCTTTCCGCTTACGCCCGCCAGTTTCTGGACCAGATGGAACGTCCGGATGTCGATTCCATCGAAGGTCTGAGCCCGTCCATCTCGATCGACCAGAAGACCACCGGCCGCAGCCCGCGCAGTACCGTCGGCACTATCACTGAAATCTATGACTACCTGCGCCTTCTCTACTCCGCGATTGGCGTCCCGCATTGCCCGGTGTGCGGCAACGAGATTTCGCGCCAGTCGACCGAACAAATCCTGCGCCACGTGCTCGCGCTCAAACCGGAAGAAAAGATTCTGGTGATGGCGCCGATCGTCCGCGGCCGCAAGGGCGAGTTCAGGAAGGAGATGGAGAAGCTCGCGCGTCAGGGCTTTCTGCGCGCGCGCGTCGATGGCACGCTCCGCGCGCTCGACGAGCCGATCCAGCTTGATAAGCGGAAGAACCACACGATCGAAGTGATCGTCGACCGCCTCGTCGTGAAGCCCGGCATTGAAAAGCGGCTTGAAGCTTCCATCGAAACAGCGACGAAGCTCGCGAATGGTCTGGTGCTGATCTCCATCGTCGGCGGGCAGGACAAGCTCTACTCGCGCGAACTCGCCTGCGCCGAATGTGGCACCAGTGTGCCGGAACTCGAGCCGCGCTCGTTCTCCTTCAACAGTCCATACGGCGCCTGCGAAGAGTGCCACGGCATTGGCGCGATCTGGGCTTTCGATCCGGATAAGATCATCGTCGATCCCACCAAACCGTTGTTCGAAGGCGGACTTGGGCCGGGGGGGAACTCGGCTAACATGTCGGCCCGGATCGAACCGCTGGCGAAGGCCCTGAAAATCAAGCTTTCTACGCCGTGGGAGAAACTGACCGCCGCGAACCGCAACGCCCTCATGAATGGGGCGAAGGGCGAGGAAGGCATTATCGCCGTTCTGCAGGATGCTTATGACACCTACAGCCAGGGATATCGCGAGTATCTGACGGACTACATGTCGCCCTCCGTTTGTAAGGCATGCGGCGGAAAACGATTGCGCCCCGCCAGCCTCGCGGTGCGCGTTCGCAATATCTCGATCTCCGAATTCACCGCCATGTCGCTCGCCCGCGCGTTGCTGACGGTGCGGAACTGGGAATTCCAAGACCGCGAACTGGCGATTGCCGGGCGCATCGTGGATGAAATCCGCCGGCGGCTGGAATTTCTCGAGGCCGTCGGGCTGCATTATCTGAGCCTCGATCGCAGCGCGTCCACGCTCTCGGGCGGGGAAGCGCAGCGCATTCGGCTGGCGACGCAGATCGGTTCGAAACTGCGCGGCGTGCTGTACGTGCTGGACGAGCCCTCCATCGGACTGCATCCGCGTGACAACGACCGTCTGCTCGATACGCTCACCGAACTGCGCGATATGGGCAACACGGTGCTGGTTGTGGAGCATGATGCTGACACGATCGAGCGCGCCGATTACGTCCTCGATCTCGGCCCGGGCGCCGGA
>DASZUZ010000872.1:0-9414 GCA_035547415.1 Bryobacteraceae bacterium
TCCACGAAGCTCAGTTTCTCGGCCAGTCGGTCAGTCTGGGACCACGAGGGCTGCCCCCCGGGCTGATAGTGCATATCGACCGATCGCCGCGTCACCTGAAGACAGAGAAAATCGGGCAGCGAGCGCGAATAGTTCAACGCGTATTCCCGGACTTCGCGCAGAATCCGCTCCTGCTCCGCCTGCGAGGGAGGTGGTGGCCCCGTTGGAACGGGCTTCGGGGCAGGAGGGGGAGGCGGAGCCGTCAGCTTCGCCGATTCGTCAGCCAGTTTCGTGAGCGCCGCGACGGTACGTGGCCCCGCGCCGGCGGTCTGCAGATCCTCAATGGTCTTATCCTCGAGCTTCTGCGTTAGCCGGACCTTCACGAGTTCGGCGGCAACTTCCCTGTCCGGAAGCCTTTGCTGGATGGATGACTGGATAAACTCGATCAGTTTGCCGACCGACATCGACTCCTGCGCGAAGGCAGACAGTGCAAGCGCGCACCCCACCGCCGCAGCCCGGAGGAACACGAACCGCATACACCTATTGTCGCATCGGACGCGGAAAAGGTTTCGACGGATACGGTTCCGGCGCCCTGCTCCCGGGCGTTTGCGAAACTCGTAATGAAATGCAACATCATCATCCGAGACCGGTGCGCGTGCGCCGCATCGACGAGTGCCAGTCCGTCCACGAGATTTTCGAGAATTGCCTGCCGGCTTTTGGGGGAGCCATTCTGCGGCGCGTCTACAGCATCCTCGATCGCGCGATCGGCATGGGCTGCCCGGTCACGCTTTCCATCTCGGGTCCCGTCACCGTCTCCGGACAGCACCAGGCATGGCTCATCCCGCTGCTCGAAACAGGCTGGATCGCCTATATCAGCACGACCGACGCCGTCTGCTATCACGACGGACACCGCAGCCTGAACGCCCACACCAAAGATCCCATCTACGAGGTGCCAATTTTCGGCGACGACGGAGCCCTGCGCGATGAAGGCGTGATTCGCGTGACCGATATGGGATTCGCCGAGGAAGTGCTCCTTGACCAGGACAAGTTCCTGGCGGCGGTGCTCGCGCGTCCGGAATTCCAGAAAAAAATGACCGGCACCGAACTGCGCTACCGGCTCGGCGCGTTTTACGGCGAGCAGGAGCGGCAGAATGGCGTTACGCCGGGGTTGCTTTCGACCTGCCACAAACTGGGCGTACCGATCTTCGTCGGAGCCCCTTCCGACGGCAGCGTCTTCCTGAATTCGATGAAACTGTGGGCCATGAAGGAAGCGGGATTGATTCCGCAATACGCGTTCGATCTGGACCTCCATGCCGAAGTGTTCGAGGCATGCGCGTACCATCACTGGGGCTTGTTCGGGAGCGACGCGAAGGCGATCGCAACCTTTATTCTCGGCGGCGGCGTGCCGAAGAACTTCAATCTGCAGCCGGAGCCGGCGCTGGGTCAGGTCCTCGGATTGCCCAACGTGCGCGGCTACGAGTTCGACGTGCAGATTACGACAGCGCCCGTCACCGATGGCTCGTTGTCATCCTGTCCGCCGGCCGAGGCCGTGACATGGGGCAAAGTCGATAAAGAAACCTACCAGCAATCGACGGAGAGCCTGCCAGCCGACTATTCGATGCTGATGCCGTTCCTCGTGAAGGCCTTGATGGAAAAACACGGTTCCCGAGAGCCCTACCGGCTCTACGAGAAACGCGATGCGCTGGTCGAAGGCTTGCGCGGCGCTGTCCGGCAGAACGGCGAGTGGCTGATGGATTCCATTCATTACCCGGTGGCGCGGGGATGAACCGCGGCGCGGCATTCCTTCTCCTCGCCCTCTGCGCGGCGCTGGAGGCCGGCGGCGACGCGCTGGTCCGGAAAGGGATGCATGCGGGCGCGTTTCTGAGTAGACTTGGCCTGTATCTGTGCGCGGCCGCTGTCCTCTTCGCGTATGGCTGGCTGGTGAACCGGCCGCCGTGGTCGTTCGGCAGCCTGCTGGGCATCTACGTCGTGCTGTTCTTCGTCGTGTCGCAGATTCTGGCGTACGCGGTATTCGGGGAGAGGCTCACCACTCCCCTTCTGATGGGCGGGGCTCTCATCGTTGCGGGCGGAATCGTAATTACCGTCTGGCGATAAGACGCAGAGTATTTAATTCAGGAAGTAAGTCCGGTACAGCGTGTCTCGCTGCTTGGGCACAAAGCCGGCATCGCGAATCAACCGCCGCAGTTCCTCTTCCGTCGCGCGATGGTGCGTTCCCGCGGCCGAGACGACGTTCTCCTCAATCATGATGCTGCCGACGTCGTTGCCGCCAAAACGCAGTCCGAGCTGGCATGTCTTCAGCCCCGGCGTCACCCACGAGCT
Organism: Bryobacteraceae bacterium; assembly: GCA_035547415.1. Lineage (GTDB taxonomy): Bacteria > Acidobacteriota > Terriglobia > Bryobacterales > Bryobacteraceae > BOG-234. The sequence goes on from DASZUZ010000872.1 coordinate 2,320, forward strand.
CTGGATGTTGACGATATTGTCGAGATAGATTCTCGAGATCGCGAGCGTCTTGAGATATTCCACGGCGGTCGCTTCTTCCTTAACGAACCGTCCCAGTGAAGTCAGTTCCCGCTGAAACGACCATGGGATAAACGCCGTAAATCCACCCGTGTCTTCCTGAATCTGCCTGACGATGTCGAAGTGATTCATTCGCTGCTCGAGCGTCTCTCCGCAGCCGAACATCATCGTAGCCGTGGTCCTCATGCCGAGCGAATGCGCGGTGCGATGAACGTCGATCCATTCCTGCGTGCCGCACTTGAGCCGGCTGATGCGGTAGCGCACCGCGTCATCGAGGATCTCGGCTCCGCCGCCGGGAATCGAATCCAGCCCCGCGTCGCGCAACCGGGCGATCGTGTCACGCAGGGAAAGGCCGCTCACTTCGGCGATGTTCGTGATTTCCGGCGCCGAAAAACAATGACACCAGATGTTGAACTTCGCTTTGATCGACTGCAGCAGGTCTTCGTACCACTCGATTTTCAGGTCGGGATGGAGTCCGCCCTGAAACAGAATGCCCGTACCTCCAAGGTCGATCGTCTCCTGAATCTTCTCGAAGATCGCCTCTTTGGGTAGAACGTAGCCTTCCTTATGGCCCATCGGCCGGTAGAACGCGCAGAAGCTGCAATACTCCGTGCAGAAGTTCGTGTAGTTGATATTCCGGTCGATGATGTACGACACAACGCCGTCCGGATGGTATCGGCGGCGAATCGCGTCCGCTTCCATTCCGATTCCGATCAGATCGTCGGAATTGAACATATCGATGGCTTCAGCGCGGGAGATCATGACGGAAACTTCTATTTTACTTGCGCAGGCCGCCCGTCCGGGTCGACGCGGGCACTAATGCAGAGTCAGCTTCTGCACGCGCCAGTTCGTCACCTCTCCGACGTAAAGCGTATTCGGGTTCCGGCAATCGATCTGGTTGACCGTTCCGAACTCCTTCAGCAGCTTCCCCGCCTGGCCGAATTTTCCGAGAATCCTGCCATCCAGTTCCATCTTGTAGATTTCGCCATTATCCATGGAATCGGGCGCATTGGAATTCGAGGAATAGAGGTACTGGTGGGCGCCCGGCGAAATACAGATCGTCGACGGAGATCCCACGTTGCTGTACTCAGTCTTGTAGGTCCCGTCGTTGTCGAAGACCTGGATTCGTTTATTGTTCAGGTCAGCCACGTAAACGTCGCCTTTGGCGTCGACGGCGATCGAATTCGGCATGTCGAACTGCCCGTGTCCGGAGCCTTTCGAGCCCCACGACTTCAGAAATTTCCCGTTCTTGTCGAATTTCGCGACCCGCGCGTTGCTGTAGCCGTCGGACACAAAAATGTTGCCGGCCGAATCCCATGCCACGCCGGTCGGGCGATTGAAGTTGTCACCGGGAATGCCCGCCCCCGGAGCCCCGCCCCGTCCACGGCCACCGCCCGAAGCTCTGCCCTGGGGCTCCAGCGTCACCGATTCGGGCTTACGGCTCATGGTCATCAACACTCGCCCGTTGGGATCGAGCTTGATCACCATGTCGGAGCCGCGGTCCACCACCCAGATGTTGTCCTGCGGGTCGACGCGCACAGCCTGGCCGAACAGAAAACCATAAACGCCTGTCCCGACCTCGCGGATGTACTTTCCCATCGGATCGAATTCAAAGAGGCGTGAACCGCCATGCGTAAAGATGCGGGAAGCCCCGGCCGTCGCGACTTCACCCGTCCGCGTGTACACCAGCAGGTTCCCCTTCGACGTCGTGGCCACGCCGGCAACTTCGCCGAGGTAAGTATGCTCCGGCAGTTTCAGAAAATTCGCCGCGGAATCGAAAGCGATGTCAGGCGCCTGAGCGCGGAGCGCGCCCGCGCAGAGCATCGCGGCAAAGAAAGATGCGGTAATCGCGGTTCTCATTTCTTGTCTCCCGCGTGAAGAACGATCTTCTGCACGCGCCATGCGGTGATTTCCGAAACCAGCAGCTCATTCGGATTGCGACAGTCGATTTCGTGAACCGTGCTGAACTCGCCGAGTTGCTTGCCGGGATGGCCGAACTTGCCGAGGACGGTACCGTCCAGTTCCATCTTGTAAATCTCGCCGCTCGAATTCATCAGTTGAGAATTGTTGGAGTCGGGGAAGGAGTTTGAACTATAGAGATACTGATGCGGGCCCGGCGTGATGCAGACCGCCCACGGCGCTCCCACGTTCGTGTAGCTCGCCTTGAACGTCAGATCGTTGTCAAACACCTGAATTCTTGAATTGCTGCGATCTCCGACGTAGACATTCCCTTTCGCATCCGTCGCGATCGTATGGGGAAGATTGAGCTGGTCCTGTCCGGAACCCTTCGTGCCGACCGCCGCAATGAACCGTCCGTTCTTGTCGTACTTGACCACGCGCGAATTGCCATATCCGTCCGACACGAAGATGTTGCCGGCGGCGTCCCAAGCGACGTCCGTAGGCCGGTCGAACGTATATTTTCCAGGGTTCGATCCGGGAGCGGGCAGCGCCAGCCCCAGACCCGCGTCCGGCGGCTCCGGACGGCGTCCCAGGACCATGGCGACGCGGCCGTCGGGGCTGAATTTGATCACCATATTGCTGCCCTCATCGACCGCCCAGATGTTGTCCTGCGGATCGACGCGGACCGCGTGCGCGAATGCGAAGCCGTAGTTGCCCTCGCCGATTTCGCGAATGAATCTGCCGGTCGCGTCGAACTCGAACAGCCGTGTGAGCTGGCTGCGCGTGTAGACGAAGATATGTCCTTTGGAGTTCGTGGCCACGCCGATCCCCTCGCCCAGGTAGAGGTTGGGCGGCATCTTCAGGAAATTCGGGACCGATTCAAACCGGATCTCCGGTACGTTCTGCGCCTTCTCTCTGCTCTGAGCGGCCAGCGGCGCGGCGGGCAGCAACGTCGCGATCAGTATGAGAGAAGCGGTTGACAGTGTTCTCATGAAGGCTCCGGGTGTCGCCCAGTATATAGCAGCGACTAAGACGAGAATCCCGGACAAGTGGGGCGCGGCTTGTTTGGATTATCCACCGTCGCGTGAGCGACGCGGCTCGCGATTGATAAGCTGGTACGGTAGCGTGCGTTTATTTCCCCGTGATGAAAAATTTTTTGATCTGCTGGAAGAACAGGTCAATTTTATTGTCGAAGCGTCCCGCCTTCTGAATGAAGGAGTGAGGGCCGATGAGCAGACGATCGCCAGAACCGCTGGCGAGATCAGGCGGATCGAACACGAAGCCGACCGGATTACTCATCATCTCTTCACGCGGCTGAATCAGACGTTCGTCACTCCTCTCGACCCGGAAGATCTGCACGGCCTCGCTGCGGCGCTCGATGACGTTCTGGACTTTATCGAAGACGCTGCCTTCCGGATCAGCGCCTATCGGATCCACCCGGTTCCGGAAGGCGTGTTCGAACTGACAACAATCATTCACGCCTGCTGTCTCAAACTTCAGACCGCGATTACCAAGCTGAAGACAGGCGCGAATATGCTCGAGGATTGCATCGAGATCAATCGTCTCGAGAACGTCGCTGACGAGGTTGTCAGAAGAATCATCACCGATCTGTTCAACAACGGACACGACGCCATCCTTCTCATGAAATACAAGGAGATTTACGAAGTGCTGGAGTCGGCCACGGACCGTTGCGAAGATGTCGCCGACGTGCTCCAGACGGTCGTCGTGAAGAACAGCTGAAGCGATGACGTCTCTCGCTCTGGTTGTCATCACGATAGCGCTGCTGTTCGACTACATCAACGGCTTTCACGATTCCGCTAATTCCATCGCAACGGTCGTCGCGACCCGGGTGCTCCGGCCTCTGCATGCGGTTCTATGGGCCGCGTTCTTCAATCTGGTCGCGGCGTTCCTGCTCGGCACGGGAGTGGCTTCGAGCATCAGCAAGGATTACGTGGACATGCGTATCGTCACGCCCTATGTGGTCCTCGCCGGGCTGCTGGGCGCCGTGATCTGGAACCTGATCACCTGGTGGCTTGGCCTGCCCACGAGTTCGTCGCATGCGCTGATTGGAGGATATGCAGGCGCGGCGGTAGCAAAGGCGGGAATGCCCGGCCTCGTTCAGGGAAAGTGGCTCGTCACAATCGCCTTCATCGTTCTTTCCCCTCTGATCGGACTGATCCTGGCATACTTCCTGATGATGGTGGTCCACTGGGTATTTCAGCGCACGCCTCCATCGAGGGCGGACCGCTACTTCCGGCATTTGCAACTGCTTTCCTCCGCGCTGTTCAGCTGCGCGCATGGCACGAACGATGCGCAGAAAACCATGGGAATCATCACCGCAATGCTGATCTCCGTCGGTTACCAGAAAGACACGCACATCCGGCCATGGGTGATCGCGCTTGCCAGCAGCGCGATCGCGCTCGGCACTCTGAGCGGCGGATGGCGAATCGTCAAGACAATGGGGTCGAAGCTTACACGGTTGAAACCGCGCAGCGGCTTTTGCGCCGAAACCGGCGCCGCTCTTTCGATCTTCTTCCCGACATTTCTAGGCCTGCCGGTTTCGACCACGCACGCCATCGCGGGCGCGATCGCCGGAGTCGGCTCAGCCAATCGCGTCAAGGCCGTCCGCTGGAGCGTGGCGCGCGAAATTATTTGGGCATGGGTATTGACCATACCCTGCTCGGCGTTCGTCGCGGCGGTGTGCTTCCTCGTCATCCGGCTGGTCGCTCCTGGCGCGTAGATAAATCACGAACAGCAAGGGCTGAAACGGGACGCCCGGACGGAAGATTCAGCCCCGGAACGTCAGTTGCCTCCGTCGGGATCGGTGGAGCTGCCCCACACGGTACTCGAACCCCAAACCGTGCTGGAGCCCCAGACGGTACTTGAACCCCAGACTGTCGAGTAACCTGCATCGGCGCTCGAGCCCCACACTGTGGAGGATCCCCACACAACCGTGGAACCCCACACGGTCGAGTTTCCAGTCCAGACCGACGCCCCCCAGACAGCCGTGGAGCCCCAGACCGTACTCGAACCCCAGACGGTAGATGAGCCCCAAACCGTGCTCTGGGAGGAGTCGTTCGAAATATAAACAGGAGTCTGCCCGCTCGAATCGGTCTCGCCAGGCACAGCAATCGGACTGGCGGCATTTCTGTTCGGTGGAATGATGTCGTGGCTGGCAAGAGCGGCGTCTAAATTCAGATAGCCCGCCCCCACGGTGAACAGATCGTACTGGACAGTAAAGGTCTGCCCTGTGGTGGGGTCAGCGATAACGGAGGTCCGCGGGAAGTTTTTGCCGGCTGTCTTCATCAGGCGCGCTTTTACCTGATCGGGCGTCAGATTCTGTTTGCCGAGCAACGCTGCAACCGCCCCGCTGGTCACACCCGCCGCCATGCTGGTTCCGCTAAGAATGAAGTAGTTCGAGGACTGCAGGATAGATGGCGACTTCACGTAAGCCGCGACCGGGACAACATTGCCGGGTTCCGTCGTCTCCAGGGTGCCGCCCGGATCGAGGATAGAAAAGAGCCTGTTGCCCGGGGCCACAATGTCAGGCTTCACCACGTGATCGATGAGGCTGGGCCCCTTCGAACTGTAAGTGGTCATCAGATCGTCAGCGCGCGCCGGAGTGCCCTCCGTGTTCATCGCGCCCACGGTCAGCACGAGCGGATCATTCCCAGGCGCCGCAATCGTACCGTAGCCATGCGTGTTCGCTGCGTTATCGCGCCCTCCATTCCCCGCCGCGACCACCACGGTAATCCCATTGCGCCATGCCTTTTCGACCTCCTGGCAGAGCGGATCGGTCTTGTAGCTTTCAAACACCGGCCGCCCGAGCGAAAGGTTAATGACCTTGATGTTGAAGATATCGCGAAGCTGGATGGCGCGATCGATCGCTTTAATGACTTCCGCATCCGTCGATTGACCATTCCTGTCCAGCACTTTCAGGCTGATCAGATGCGCGCCCGGCGCAATGCCGTGGATGTTGTACAAATAGGCCGGACCTGCGGAGTTCACGCCATTTCCAGCGATGATGCCCGCAACATGGGTGCCATGGCCGTAGTAATCGTCCACCCCCTCGGAAGGCACGAAGCTCTCGGCATAAAAGACCTGAGGGAAAAGGCTCGAGAGGAAACCTCCCGAGCCGTTGCCGATCAGGTCCTTATTGATGTGAATCCCGCTGTCGACGACCGCCACGCCGATGCCCCTGCCCGCATCGGGATTTGTGCTGGCCGCACCAGCGGACGTCGGCTGAATCGTTTGTGGAGTGTAGTCGTAAACCGGAAGAGCGGAACCGGTTCCTTGCAGCGTATTATTGACAGAAATGTGGGCGACCGCGGGATCCTGGGCGAGAGTCATGGCGCCTCCGGCGCTCATTGTGCAGAGTTCGCCCAGCGGCAGAAGTTCAATCATCTCCAGGGTGCTGCATACGGGTTTGAGAAGTCCGCCCGCGAGCGAAGGATTGCGCACGACGATGACCTGAACCTGGGCATTCGGATTCAGAGAGGAAATCTGAGGGGACACCGTCCCGCCGAACGCGACCGTGGACACCGCCAGCAACGTCGCCATTCTCCCTGAAGCTCCGAGGACGCTTCGTAGCCGCCAACAACCGCTAAAGCCATGTCTCATTCAAAATCCTCTGCAACCGTATTTGTCTCCGCCGTCCGACTGTTCTCGCGGATAGGATCTTATCGGCGACCCCGGCGTGGCGCTATAGGGCAGGAGGAACGAATCTGCTGGTTTTACACTGTGTCCGGTACCAGTACACAACGGCGGTACCCCTGACAGGTACAGACAGGATATTCCTTCAAAAAAATGCAGCGCCTGTCGATCCCGCCGCCCCCCATTCGATCTTCAGGTGAGATGCTGGCGGAAGGGAAACGCCCGATCCGGCCTTACCGGCGCAAAAAGGAGACCTGCCGAATGCGATTTATGATGCTGATGATTCCGAAGGGCTACGAGGAAGCCGCTCCCGGCGCCATGCCCTCCCCCGAAGCCGTCGCCGCGATGATGAAATACAACGAAGACCTGCAGAAAGCCGGCGTGCTCCTCGGGCTCGACGGTTTGCACCCGCCCTCGATGGGCGCGCGCATCTCGTTCTCCGGAGGAAAGCCCAAAGTGACCGACGGCCCCTTCGCCGAAGCGAAA
>DASZUZ010000873.1:0-3058 GCA_035547415.1 Bryobacteraceae bacterium
GGGCCGCGACTCCCGAGCCGGAAACCGTTCCGGTCCAGCAGGAAGAGGCGCCAGCGCCTGTCGCCTCGGCCCCGCAGGAGGCGCAGGCTGGACTGTTCGAACTGGCTGCCGAGGTCACAACCGCCGACGTAACAACCGAACCCGTGGAAGAAGAAACTGCTGCCGGGAACGAGGCGCCCGCAGCTGTAGCCGAAGAAGAAGCGCCCGAAGCGGTTGAGGCAGTTGGCGCGGAAGGCGAAGCTTCGGATGACGAAAACGCCGGTGAAAGCGCGATTGTGGAGGAGGAAGGCCCGGAGCCGGCCCGGATCCCGACCAGCCTTACCGCCACGTTGCGCGAACAGGGGCACCGCTATCCGCATCGTGTTTCGCGGCGGATGCGCCGCAAGATGCGGGGTCAGCCCGAGGATCGCGAGAAGAACTCCGCGGCAGCGCCTGCCGAAGCGAAGCCTGCCGAAACCCGTACGGTCGAGACGCGGGAAGAACGGCGTCCCGAGCGCGGCGGGCGGTCTGACCGCGATCGTTCTGAAAGGGAACGCCCGGAGCGCGGCGATCGCGCCGAACGGGAGCGTCCGGAACGCGAACGGCCCGCTCTGCCATCGATTTCCGACCTGCTCAAAGAAGGACAGGAAATCATCGTTCAGATCGCGAAGGAGCCGCTGGGCCAGAAAGGCGCCCGGATCACATCGCACATCGCGTTGCCGGGGCGGTTCGTCGTCTATATGCCGACCGTCGATCACGCCGGTGTCTCGCGCAAAATTCCTTCCGACGAAGAACGGCAGCGCCTGAAGCGGATCGTACAGACGCACCGCCAGGGAATTCCCGGCGGCTTCATCTGCCGGACGGCCGCCGAAAACAAAAGCGAAGAAGAGCTGAAGAGCGATATGCACTTCCTCTACAACCTCTGGCTCGATATGCGCCAGAAGGCGGAGAAGAAGCCCGCTCCCGTGCTGCTGCACCACGATCTGGATCTGGTGCAACGGATTCTGCGCGATCAGCTCACGACTTCGTTCAAGACGATCTGGGTCGATGGGGAAGAGCTTTACGAAAGCATTCTGCGTTTCGTACAACGGTTTCAGCCGGCGCTGGTCAGCCGCGTGAAGCTTTATACGCGTCCCACGCCAATTTTCGACGAATTCAGTATCACGAACGAACTCGAGAAGGCGCTGCGGCCGAAGGTATGGCTCAAATCCGGCGGGTATATTGTCATCAACCAGACGGAAGCGCTGGTAGCGATCGATATCAATACCGGCAAGTACGTCGGGAAGTCAAACCGGCTCGAAGACACGATCGTCAAGATCAACACGGACGCGATCAAAGAAATCGTTCGTCAGATCCGGCTGCGCGATCTCGGTGGCATCATCGTGGTCGATTTCATCGACATGGACGAGCGCAAGAACCGGCAGAAGGTGATGCAGTCGCTCGAAGAAGCCATGCGGGCGGACCGGGCTCCATACAAGATTCTTCAGTTCAACGATTTTGGTCTTGTCGCAATCACCCGGAAGCGCGTGAAGCAATCGCTCGAGCGGACGTTGTGCGCTCCGTGCCCGTATTGCGAGGGCGCGGGGTACGTCAAGAGCGTCCAGACAGTGATCGGGGAGATTCTGCAGGAGGCGCATCGCATGCGGAAGTCGCTCGAAGGCGAGCACCACAACATTGTTCTCCGCGTGAACCCGGAAGTCGCGAAGGTTCTGAAGAGCAACCAGAATCAGTTCCTGCAGGAAATCGAAGAGATGCTTGGCCGGAGCGTTCTGGTGAAGAGCGACCCGCTGCTGCATCAGACGAAGTTCGACCTGGCATAATGATGCGATGGTTCGCCATCGCGTCGCCGGCATCGTTTTGACGGCCATCGGGCTTTTCGCGCAGTCTGTGCTCGCACAGACCGCCGGAAAGCCCGATCCTGTTATTCAGAAGATTGTTTCCGATATCTCGCGCGACCGCATCGCCGAAACGATGAAGAAGCTCGAGTCGTTCGGGACGCGCGGCGACTTCAGCGACACGGAGTCGCCGACCCGGGGAATCGGCGCGGCGCGCCGGTGGATTTACGATCAGTTCCGCGGCTTCAGTCCCCGTCTCGAAGTTTCGTTCGATTCCTGGAAAGTGAAGAAGCAGGGAAGGATTTTCCGCGACGTGGAAGTCGTGAACGTGATCGCGGTGCTGCCCGGAACCACTCAGCCGCACGAGCGCGTGATCGTAAGCGGTCACTACGACTCGCTGAATATCGTTCGAAAAACCGGCGCGCCGGACCCCGACGCGGCTCCGCCCGGCGAGAGCGTCGTGGATACGATGGACAACGAAAAATCCGCGATTGCGCCCGCGCCCGGGGTGAGTGACGACGCCAGCGGAACCGCCGTTGTTCTGGAACTCGCCCGCGTGATGAGCCAGTACAAGTTCGAAAAGACGGTGGTTTTCGCGGCTTTCGCGGGTGAAGAAATCGGGTTGGTAGGAAGCACGCTCTACGCGAACGGCGCGAAAGAGCGCAAGGATCGGATTGAAGCGGTCCTCAACAACGACATTGTCGGCAACGATGTGACCGGAGACGGCCGGATGGAGAGCGGCTTTGTCCACGTCTTTTCGGATGAGCCGGCCGATTCGTCATCGCGGGAGCTGGCGCGCTATGTCCGCGACTGCGCGCAGCGCTATGTGCCCGGGTTTCGGGCGGAGCCCGTTTTTCGAAGTGACCGCTTCGGCCGCGGTGGCGATCACACGCCCTTTGCAACGGAGGGCTACGCCGCCGTGCGATTCACAACTCCGGCCGAAAACCTCGGCGCGCAGCACAGCCTGGAAGATACGTTCGAGAAAGCGTCTCCTGCCTACACGGCGAATGTCGCGCGCGTGAACGGGGCGGCGCTGGCGAGTCTGGCGCTCGCGCCGCCGGCGCCGGTGGTGGAGCGAGAGGTGACGACGGGAGTGAACAAGGGGCGGATGACGCCAATGCTTGCGCGGGGTAAGTCAAAGTACGATGCGGTGCTGCGATGGAAAGATGAGCAGCCGGTTACCGATCTCGCGGGATACGCCGTGGTTGTACGTTCGACCGACGCGCCTTTCTGGGACCACGAGA
>DASZUZ010000874.1:0-7853 GCA_035547415.1 Bryobacteraceae bacterium
ATGAACATCAGGACTGCATTGCAGCCCGATACGGTCGCGGTCGCCGATGGTGTCCTGCTGCGACTGAACGCGAAGGTCGGCGACACGGTACGCATCGGAGGACAGCCGTTTCGTATCGCGACTGAAGTCACCACGGAACCCGACCGCATGACGGGAAGCATCAACGTCGGTCCGCGAGTCATGATCTCGCGGGCGGGACTGATGCGAACGGGCTTGGTCGTTCCCGGCAGCCGGGCGGCCGAGCGCTTCCTCTTTAAGGTCCCTCCCGCGATTCCCATCGGCAACGTGCGAAACCAGCTGCGTCAGGGATTTCGGGATGGACTGATCGCCGACTACACCGAAGCGCATCCGCTCATCGAGCAGGGCCTGCGGCAATCGACTACGTTCCTGTCCCTGGTCAGCCTGGTTGCGCTAGTGATCGGCGCGCTCGGCGTCGCCACCGCCATTCAGGCGCACCTGCAGCAGAAGATGGATTCGATCGCGATCATGAAGTGTCTCGGCGCGAAGTCCTCGCAGATCCTTCGGATTTACATTCTGCAGACCATCGGGCTGGGGCTGGCGGGCAGCGCGGGCGGAATCGCGCTGGGCAGCGTTGTCCAGATGGTCTTTCCGGTTTTTCTCGAGCGCTATTTCCACATTACGTCGATGCCGCGCTTTGACGCAGTGTCTGCGTTGCAGGGCCTGCTGGTGGGTGTGCTGACCGTTCTGCTGTTTACGATTCCGCCGCTCCTGGGCATCCGTTATATCCGGCCGGCGTTAATTTTCCGCCGTGAAATGGCCATGGCGCGGCAGTCCCTGCGACAGTGGTGGAAGCGGGCGGCAGGCTCTGTCGTATCCGGCGCGCTGATATTGGGCTTTGTCGGCGGGTTGGCGGCGTGGCTGAGCGACAACGCGCGCACCGGCCGGTACTTCGCCTTCGCGATCGCCGCCGGAATGGCCGCGCTTGCGGCTGTCGCGTGGCTGCTGCTGCGGGGACTGCGGATTCTCAGCCGCAACCTGCCGCGGCGCGCGGGTCCGGTCATCCGCCAGGGAATCGCGAATCTCTATCGTCCCGGCAATCACGCCGGAGCAGCCGTCATGGCTCTCGGGGTTGGCGTGATGTTCACGATTACCATCTGGATCGTGCAGCGGGGGCTGCTGCGGGACATCGTCCGGACCGCGCCGCCCGGTATGCCGAACGTCTATCTGCTCGATATCACCGCGTCGAACCGGCAGGCAGTCTATGATCTTCTGACAAAGCAGCCGGGACTGGAAGGCAAGCCGGAGATGCTTGGCGCCGTCAGTCTCCAGATGCAGTCGATCGATGGAGCGCCGGTCGAGCGCGAAAGAATGCAGGGCTTTGCCCGCCGCTACTCACGCTCGATCAGCGTTTCAACCGCGCCGGAGAAGCCCCGCTTCACCCAGGTACTTTCGGGCGAATGGTGGCCGGCGGGAACGCATCCGGCGATTCCGGAGTTGTCCGTGGCGGAACAGGCGGCGAAGGTCCTCAATGTGCACGTCGGCTCGATCATTACGTGGAGTACGCCGCTGCGCACCTTCGCCTCGCGCGTTGTGTCGATTCATAAAAGCGAGTCGGTGCGGCTGACCGCGCGAATCGAGTTTTTCTTCACCCCGGGCGCACTCGATGGATTGCCGGCGATTTACTATGGCGGACTGCGCGCGAAACCGCAGGTTGTACCGGGAATCCAGAAAGCCGTCTATGAGCATTTCCCGACCGTGACGGTCGTGAACATGGCAGACGTGCTCGATACCATTCAATCCATCGTGGATCAGATCTCGCTTGTGGTGCGCTTTATTTCCTTCTTTTCGATCCTGGCCGGCGCCGTGATTCTCGCCTCCAGCGTGGCGGGAACGCGCTTCCGCCGTATCCGGGAAGTCGTCATCCTGAAGACCCTGGGGGCAACGCGGCGGCGAATCGCGCGAATCTTCTCGGTTGAGTTCTTCGTCATCGGAACAGTCGCGGGGCTGATGGGAGGACTGCTCGCCGGTGGTTTCGCCTGGCTGGTACTCAACCGCCTTCTGGGCGCCGAAGCATCGCCGGATGTAACGCCGATGGCAGTCGCGGTGTTCGGGACGGCGCTGCTGGCGATTGCGACCGGCTGGGCCGCCAGTTTCCGGACGCTGGGCCAGAAACCGCTTGAAATTCTGAGAGACGAATGAAACTCGCGATCCTGCTGCTGTTCGCCGCGCAGTCCCTGCATTTCGATATCACGGACGCCCGCGGAAAGAAGCCCTCCGGCGTTTCGATCGAAACCGGAGATGCCGATCCGGACGGCTGGTTCACGCTGAAGGTCGTGGCTAAATCGAAGCATGACGCAGTTCTGATCTGGCCTTTCGACAGCAAGGCGAAGGCCCCGGATGGTCCTGGCGCGATACCGGCCATTGCCATCGAACCGGGCGACCGGAGGGCATCCGGCAACGGCGCAGTCGTCGCGGCGATTGCCGCCGGGGCGTTGTTGGGTTCGCGTCATGAGGCAGGCATCGATTTCGGTCCGGCAATCGCAAAACTGAGCGCCTCGACGGATCCCTTCGAAAAAGGCGTCGGCTTGCTGTATGCGAACAAGCCGGCGGATGCCATTGATCCCCTTGGACACGCACTCAGAGAACGAGAACGTCAGTTGACTCGCGTGCCATCGGAGATTTATCCGGCCGCTATGCTGTATGGCAAGGCGTCATTGGAGGCCGGCAAATTCGACGAGGCGGCAGTGGCCTTTCTGAAGGCTATGAACCAACGTCCGTCCGATCCAGCGGCAAGAAAAGGACGCGCAGAAGCCCTGATCAAAGCAGGAAAGGCCGACGCCGCGCGCGAACTGCTGGAATCGCACGAACAATAGTAGTAAGATAATTTACCTAAAGCACTACTACTTGCAATCTGCTTAAGCTCTGTACTTTACTTAACAGTACAGAGACATGATTGTTCCCCTGATGGGTGTGGTGGCGGCTCTGGCTGCCGGCATCCACGCACACCGCGGCTACAGCCACGGCACAACCGAAGTCGTTCTGGTTGCGCCCGACAGCGTGCTCATCGCTGCCGACAGCAAGCAGGTTTATTCGGAATTCCGGCGCGGCAAGCGCAGCAGTTCTCAACGGGATATCTGCAAGGCCGTCCGCATCGGCCCGTATTACGCGTTCGTGGCGGGCATCGTCAGCGGGCGGAACGGATTCAACTCACTCAAAGAAGCGCAGCGCACCTACCTCCCGGGCGATTCGCTGGACGACATAGCCGAATCGATCGCCGAGACGCTTCCCATCGGGATCAGGTCCGTGATGGAAACCGTTCGGGCAATCGATCCCGACGCGTTCCGCACTTATGCGACCGTTCCCGCAGTCACGATAACCCTGGCCGGCAGAGAAAACGACCACCCGCGTGTGATTGTGACCGAGTTCTACCTGCAGACCGGACCCACCGGATCCATCGAGGTTCGTAGTAAAGTCCATGAATGTCCCGGCGACTGTGCGGGAGGGAATGCCGCCTATTTTCCTGGCATCCACGACGCGATCGATCAATCGCTGACGAATAGTCCGCTCCCGCAGGGGCCTCTGGCTCCCGAAGAGGCGCTACACCTGCTGCAGCTCGAATACGCCGCCCGGCCGGATGCGGTCGGCGGTCCTCCCTTTCTCTTGCAACTCTCCAGAACCGGCGAAACGATTCTTCAACACGGCGCGTGCCCCGCCGATTGGGGAGACGGCATTTGATCACCGCGCGTCTGTTTCTTGCCTGCGCCATGGCGGCGACAGCGTTTGGCGCCGCGCCCGAACCCTCTCTCTCCGGCATCGGCCCGCTGTCACCCGCGTTGCTGCTCTCAAAACTCGAGCAGCGGATTGCGCTCATCACCAATTTCGCGTGCCACCGGCAGACTAACCGGTACTCTCAACATGGTTCTGACGTTCGTCAGTTCGACGTTATCGATCTGGATGTCAATGTGGTTGACCATTCCGAGGAATACTCGGGGATCTTCGCGACCCATCAGGCCGGCAGTTCGTGGCAGCAGAAAAATTACCACACGATCACGGACCTGCCGAAACCGTGGTTCAGCGGCGAACTCGTCACCATTCTCGAGGTGATTCGGGAGCAGATGTCCCGGGATCCCGCGCGGCGCGCCGAACCCGGCACGATTGCGGGAAAGCCGGTCGTGATGTTCGAATTTCACGTGCCGGCTTCCTCCGGGAAGTGGTTCGTCTATGTCCGATCACAGCCTTACCCGCTGGATTTCACTCTGCGGGCCTGGTTTTCCGCGACCACCGGCGATCTCGTGAAATCCCTTTGGTCGGCACAGGATCCGGAGATTCTGCCCGCTGACAGTGGCATTCGCGCGATTGTCTGGACGACGCGCTTCCAGCCAGCCACGATCGCCGGCGTCACGGAAGCGGTGCCGGGCAGATCGCTCTACCAGGTGTTCTACTCGGGAAAAGAGTGGCGAGTCGACTGGACCGAAAACACCTATACGGATTTCCGGCGGTTCGGCTCCACCAGCGCGGTGCGTTTCGAGCAGCCGTAAGCGTTCGCGCCGGCCGTCCAGACCGGCCAGGCTCTATTCGGGAACCAGCCGCAGGATCATTCCCGTATCGGTTCCGATCCAGACGTGATCCGCATCCGGACCCGCGATAATCGCGCTGTGAGCGACCGCCCGGTAATCGACCGGCATCTCCGTCCAGTGCTCCTGGTCGTTACTCGTCAGCACCTTCAGTTTGCCCGGGATCGGACTGCGAAACACGGGGCCCGACGTCTCGTACCCCGCGATGAGCGCCTTATTGGACCCCGAGAACAAGCGCACATCCGTAATCGCCCGGTCCTTCTGCCGGAACGCGGTCTCGCTGCGGCCCGTGTGCAGATTGATTCTCTGCACTTCGCTCGGATACTCAAACTGATCCTTGAACTCCAGCAATCCCAGGCCGGTCCCCTGCGCCGTCAGGCTGAGCCGCGTTATCTGGCCGAATACCGACGCCTCACTTTTGACCCATTTTTTGCCGCCGTCGATCGTCTCCAGCAAAACGGCGTAGTGAGGAATCTCCGGACGCTTCGCACCATCCGCTTCCATCCAGTCCGGGCCGCCGCGGCGGGGAGGAATATTCCATCCGGAGATGATTCCTTTTCCGTCGGCGAATGAGATTTCCCCAAACGTGGTGAAGACCGGGTTTCCCTGCACTTCCTGCAGGATCGGCAGCAGTTTCCAGGTGTCGCCGCCGTCCAGAGTCTCGAAGACTCGTTTCTCCAGTCCCGCCGCGAAGCCATGGCGGCGATCCAGAAACCAGACTCGCAGGATACCGGAAGGAGCCGACTTCAACTTGCTCCAGCTATGCCCGGATTCCGACGTCATCCAGATGCCCTTCTCCGTCACCATCCAGCCTGTCGAGTCGTCGAGGAAGAACATCGCCAGTCCGGTTTCTTTGACCGGCGTTTCAGCCCACGTCGCGCCGCCGTCATTCGTGAGCAGAACGATCGGGTGATCTTTATCCTTCCGGTCCGTGGTGAAACCGCACGCGATCCCGCGTTTCGCGCTTGGAAACGCAAGGTCGTTGATCGTGAGAGAACTGTCGATCTGCCGGTAACGATACTGGATGTCCCAGTGCGGCTCAGCGGCGGCGCCGAATAAAACGAGGAAGAAAAGCGGAAGCAGACGACTCATGGATTTTCAGATACGGCTTCGAAGACCGCTGGAAGACAAGACGAGTTCGGCGTGATTGATGGATTCAACCGTTTGCGGAGCCATCCGCGCCAGCGCCAGCGCACACCCCACCTGCTCACCCAGCGTCGTCAACACTTCCATTTCACCGCCGGTGTGCTGATGCGCCTGCCGGTGCTGCACGTTGATGACGCCGACCACGCGATTCCGGGCGATCACCGGGGCCGAGAGAAACGCCTCGAAGGCGTCTTCCGGAAGTTCGCCGAAGTACTTGAACCGCGGATCCCTGTAGGCCTCGCGAGAAATCGCGACCAGACGTCGCTCCCGCGCCACCCAACCGGTCAGACCTTCGTTCAGTTTCAGACGCAGCCGCCCGATTTCAGCTTCATGGTGCGTGTTGGAGGCGCAGAGCACCAGGTCCTCGCGGTCGAGGAGATACACCAGACACGAATCGCATTGCGTAAATTCCACGACCAGCGACACGATACCCTGCAACACCTCCTGCAGGCTCATGTCGCGAACCATAAAACGGCTGACCTTCTGGAAAAGCCTCAACTGCTGCTCAATCCGCTGCAGCCGACCCTCCAGCTCTTTTGCCTTTGGCACGGTTTCATTATAGTCTGGGCTAAGTGCCCGAATTTTGCGAGAATCCGCCCATTGCCAAAGAGCACTATGCCTGATTCCTCCGTCTGGCGGATCGCCTCCACAATGCCTGTAATCAACTGTTCGCGCGAGGCGCTGGAACAGATCCGGCGCTCCGCCGTGAGTGGCTTGCTGGCTCTTCCGCGAGTCGGATTGGGCATTGGCGGCTTTCTTCTGGGAACACGGGGCACCGATGAAACAAAAGTGATGGACTGGCTGCCGATCCCGTGTTCGCACGCGCAGGGCCCCGGGTTCTCGCTGACCCCGGAGGAAATCGAGCATGCCCGTGAGCTCGCGGCCGGATCGTCGCCGCTCTCTGTCGTGGGCTTCTGTTTTTCAAAGACGCGCGGCTCCATGGAACCTGGCGCCACGGATTTGTCTCTCGTCGAAAGCCTCTGCCCGGAGCCATGGCAAATCACGGCTCTGATTCGACCGAGCACCGTCGAGCCCTCGCGCATCGCCATTTTCGTCAAAGATGCTCAAGGGACACCTGTCCGTCAGACCGAAGAAACTCTCGAACCATTCGAGGTGAAAGCGGCCGCTCCGGCGGAACCCGCGCCGGAGCCGCGAAACGCCGCGACGGCTGTCAAAGCCGCTGCCGCATCCGCGGACGCGGTTCCTCAGGGTCCTGTCGCGGAGCCCCCGAAACCAGCCGCCCCGCCTGCGGAAAAAACGCCAGTCAGAGAAACCGTCCGTCCCGCCGTCATACGAACCGAACCCAAAGTCCCGCTCGCCTTTCCGGAGTTCCTGCGGCAGCCACCGCCCCGCTCAAACGGTTGGCGGAAGTGGGCGGTGATCTCCACAAGTGTGGTGGCGGGCGCCATCGGCGCGTATTCGTTACGCGACAAGCTGTCACCTCCCGCTCCATTCAATATGACCTCAGTCGAAACGAATGGACACCTGACTATCCGATGGAATCCGGACGCCGTCCGCGGCATCGACAGCGGCTCCATTACGCTCAATGACGGCGCCGGCCCGCGGATCATCCAGTTGACACGACAGCAACTGACAGCCGGCGCTTTCCAATACGATCCGAAACCCGGGCGCGTCACCGCTTTATTGAAGGCGGGTGATCGCGAAGCGGTTTCGACGTTTACTCCGTCCGTCCCGTAACCGGCCGCTCTGCTTTACCACTACCCCCGGTCAGCCGATTGCACTCCGCTGACCGGAGGCGCGAATGGCGAGAATCGCCGGGTTCGTGATTGCCGGCCTGATGCCGGTGGTGATGTGGGCTCAGCAGACAGTTTTCCTGAAGAACGGGCACGTCTTTCTCGGACAACTGGTCGGCGCGGACGGTAACCTCCTCACGTTTCGCGACTCAGACCAGCACGATCATGTCTTCGATACGGGCGTAATCCGCAACATCCAGTTTGAAAACAGTCAGCCTGGCCCGATCCGGCAGACGAGCACGCCGGGCGACGAGTATAAAAATGCTCGCGGTCCCGCCAACGCGCCTTCCTGGACCACCCCTCTGACGCTTCCGGCCGGCACGGAAATCAGCGTTCGGGTCCATGAACCACTGGAATTGCAGAACTCCCGAACAGACCGTACCTGGGAGGCTGAAGTGAGCCGCGATATCGCGAGTCC
>DASZUZ010000875.1:0-3847 GCA_035547415.1 Bryobacteraceae bacterium
CGCGTTATTCTGTCCATCCGCTCTCCTCCCGTTTATACTGAGCGGGAACGGTTTGGTTACGCGAATTGCCGGAAAATATTTACTTCGAACGGCGGACGCCGAACGACTGCGTCATCCGGCCCGATGGGCGCCGGCGTCCAGCACGCTCCTGACCTTCGTTGTGAGTTCCCTCGCCGTAAACGGCTTTTGAAGAATATCGGCCATCTCGATTCCCGCGAACCGTCGGTGTACCTCAACTTCGCTGTACCCGCTGCAGACGACGACAGGTAACTCCGGCCGGGTTGCGCGAATTTCTTCCAGAACTTCTCTGCCGCTGAGGCCGGGCATGCTCATGTCCAGGAGCACCAGCGAAATCCCGGGATTCCGGCGAATCTGGTCCAGCCCCTCCGATCCGTCTTCGGACACAATCACCTGATAGCCCAGCGCGCTGAGCGCCGTAATGGCGACCTGCCGGACCACGGGTTCATCGTCGACCACCAGAACTGTCTCGTGACCGTGCGGTGCAGACCCCGCATCGGCGAGAGATGACGTCGAACGCGAAGGATGCGGGCTCGCGGGCAGCCACACTCGAAACGTAGAGCCCTTCCCGCATTCCGATTCCACGTCGATCCCGCCCCGGTGTCCGCGGATCACACCCGCAACGGCGGCCAGTCCGAGTCCCCGTCCCGTGAATTTGGTCGTAAAGAAAGGGTCGAAGATCTTCGCGAGAATGGAGGGATCGATCCCGCAACCTGTATCCTGAACTTCGAGAATGACGTAGGATCCAGCAGGCAACGGATTTCCGTCGATCGTGCGGTGAACGGCGTCCGCAGCGAGTTCCCCGGTGCGGGTGCGGACCGTGACCACGCCGTTGTTCTCGCCCACCGATTCCGCGGCGTTGATGATCAGATTCATGACGACCTGCTGCATCTGGCCCGGATCTGCTTCCACCGCGGGCAGCCGGTCGGCGAAATCCAGTTTGATCTCGATGGACTTCGGGATGGATGCGCGGACGAATTGTATCGTCCGGACGATCATTTGCGAAAGATCGACCGGCGCGACGACGAAATTGCCCTTACCCGCGTAGGCCAGCATCTGGCGAGTCAGATGCGCCGCTCGCTCGCTGGCATCAAGGACCATCTGCAGGACTTCGAAAGCCGGGTGAGATTCCGGGATGATTTCCAGAGCAAAGCTGGCCCCGCCCATAATTCCCGCGAGCAGGTTGTTGAAGTCATGAGCAATCCCGCCCGCGAGAAGACCGATGCTCTCGAGTTTCTGGGTTTGCAGCAGCGCCTGTTGTGAGGCCTTTTGTTCGTCGATATCCGTGTCCGTTCCGAACCACTTCACCACCTCGCCGGATTCGTCCCGGACAGAGACGGCGCGAATCATGAACCACCGCCATCGATTCGCGTGCCGGTCCCACAGACGCGCCTCCGTCTGAAACGGTTCGCCCGATCGGAGACTCCGCTTCCAGAGTTCTTCAACGCGCTTCGCTTCATCCGGGTGCACGATGGCAAGCCGGCTCTGGACCTTTTCCACGGAGCAGTCCAGCCCGGTGAAATCATGCCAGCGTTTGTTGCAGTAGTCGATGTAGCCGTCCGCCCTCGCGGTCCACACTATCTGGGGCATGGAATCGGCCAGTTGCCGGAATCTTTGCTCACTTTCCTCGGCGCGCTTCCGGGCCATCACGGTGCTCGTCACATCCGTGACGTGAACGAAGATGCCGTCGATCCTGCCGTCCACATCCCGCGTCGGGAGGTAAACGAAATTGATGTAGATGATTTCGGGAGAGCCGTCAGTTCGCCTTAGCAGGATGGGCGCTTCGTGGCCATGGAACGGCTTCCCGGTCTGGTACACGCGGTCCAGGATATGGATATACTCTTGTCCTTTGACTTCCGGCACGGCTTCCAGCACTGTTCTCCCGATCAGTGCCTCGGCGGATCTCCCGACGATCAGTTCATAGTCCGGATTTACCCAATCGAACCGGTGCTCTGGTCCATGAAGGACAGCGATGCCGGCGGGCGCCTGTTTCAGTAATTCGCGCCAGCGTCTGCGGTCCTCCCCGATCTGGCGCGCGGCGCGATTCTGCTCTGTGATGTCGCGGCCCTCGGGAACGATAAAGACCACCTCGCCGCGTTCGTTCCGGACCGGGTGCAGCGAAAAATCAAAGATCACAACGCTGCCGGAAGGCCGGGTCAGAGCCAGCGCTTCGTGACGGACAAACTGGCCGGCTGCGGCGAGCGCCACGCCCTCCCGGACGGCATCGGAGACGCCCGGTGTGTGCGCGAACCAGACGGTGTTCCAGAAGGGAAGCCCGACGACATCTTCCCGCCGGCTGTTGGCGAACTGCAGAGAGGCGCGATTGCAGTCGAGCAGTGTTCCATCGAGTGCGAGAAGCCCGATGTACTCGTAGGTCCCGTCGTAGATCGCGCGCAGTTGCGCCTGGCTTTCCCAGAGCCGTTCTTCGGCGAGCTTTCTCTCGGTGATGTCTTCGACCACCGCGATGACTTCGGCCGGCCGCCCCTGCTCGTCCCGTCGCAATGTAGCGGACGCTCGCGTCCAGAAAACCTGGCCACCTTTGCGCAGATACCGCTTTTCGATGCTGCTTCTGCCCTGGGGGCCGTTCCGCAGCGAGGCAAAAAAGTCTGTTGTCCTCTGGATATCGTCGGGATGCGTATAGAACGACGAATCCCGCGAAGCCAGTTCCTCGCGTGAATAGCCGAAGGTATCTACATAGGTCTGGTTGACCTCCGATATCCGTCCTTCCGGATCCAGAAGCACCATTCCGATCGGTGCATCCTGGAATACCATGCGGTATCGCGCATCCTGATGTTGAGGCGCCGGTATCGGATCGAGGCGAAGGACAACGAACTCAACTTCTCCGTCTCGCCGCAGGAGCGGAGAGGCGGCCGCGCTCCAGGGCCCCAGTGTAGTCGTCTGCGTTTTCTTTGTGGCAACCACCCGCCGCATGGAATCCCGAATCCCGTCCGGGTCTCCCGCGAACACGTCGGGCAACTGCCGCCCCACGACTTCCTGCGCGGTCCCCCGTGTGATTTCGGAGCACGCATGATTCGCGGCAACGATGGTGTACGTCGGATCCTCGGGGCGGCAAACGAGATGCGGACTCGGGAGCGCGTCGAAAAGCGCACGGAAATCGGGCGCGCGGGGTGCGTCCATATTGTCTTTCCCGTACGGGGCTTTTCCGTCCATCATCACCATTACACTTCAATGGCGCCGCGTCCTGGGCAGACAAGACGTTGGTTCCGCCACAAAGAGAACAAGCGGAATGCGTGGGGCGCCTGCCGGAACGAAAGAGAACTTTTCCTTCCGGCAGGCGTATTAGTTGTAGGCTGTATCGGGGAAGCGGGCATGGTGATGAGTTCCCCCTGTGCCGTGCCCGCTCAATGGCTCTCGCCAGCGGTGATCGTTATTACGTCTTCTGCGGTGACTACTGCCGGGTCAACGGGGATCCTCAAAGACCAGCGTCTGAACCGCGCGCCGGTTGTCATTCGGCGACAATCCCCTGAGCGTCAGTTCCTGCGGTGATTCTGCCCGGTATTCGAAGTCGTAAGTCTCTCCCACGGCGACCATCTGATCGGCTCGTTCCAGGGGAGAATTCTTCACGTCCGCCGCATCCTTCGCCACGAGCCGCCATTGCACCGGACTCCCCGCGCTCCGCAGCGACACCCGAAGATTGTCGACCGACGGCGTAATGTTGATGAACCGGAATCGGTATTTCGTTCCCGTCTTCAATCGCAGGGTTGCGGGCTGGGGCACGCCGTTCATCAGAAGCATCGCGGCGCCGAAGGGTTCGCCAGGGCTCTGGCTGAAGAGGAAACTCTTATCGGTCGCTGCATCGTAAACCTGT
>DASZUZ010000876.1:0-6667 GCA_035547415.1 Bryobacteraceae bacterium
TCCTGCTCGCGCTCGGATTTTCGAAACTGACAAAATCCAACCTCGGATTCGGCCTCGCAGCCATGTTCGGACTGTGGGCCCTCTACGTGGCGTCGAAAATGGGACTCAGCCTCCTTTTCGGATAAAGTAGCGCTCCGGAAATTTGTAAATCAGCGACCTTTTATTCGAAGCGCCACCACTATCCATGGGCGGTAAGCAGCGCCACTCCCGGATCGGGGCTACGCGAAATTCCTGGATCTAAAAGAGATCTTAATATTGATAGAATCGCTCTCAGGTTCTTTCATTGAAAAAATATCAGACACTTCTCTGGATAGCGTCCGCTATTTCTGTCATTATTCCAGCTCAGGCGCAGTCTCCTTTCATTGGAAAATGCGCTGTATTCCCCAGTAATAACATCTGGAATACGCCAGTCGATCAACTGCCTGTCGCTTCCACTTCCGCCACGTACGTAAACACGATCGGTCCCGGACTGCCGCTGCATCCGGATTTCGGACCGGTTCCCTATGGCATTCCCGTCACGACGGTCCCTGGAACGCAGACGAAATATCCGGCCACTTTCGTATACTCCGCCGAGAGCGATCCCGGCCCCTATGCGATCCCGCTCGATGCGCCCATTCAGGGCGGCAGCCAAAGCACAGGCGACCGGCACGTGATCGCAGTCGACACCGACAACTGCATTGCGTACGAGATGTTCGGCGCATACCCGCAGGCAACAGGCTGGAAGAGCGGATCGGGCGCCATTTTCGATCTCTCCTCGAATGCGCTGCGCACCGCGGGCTGGACATCGGCTGACGCCGCCGGTACGCCGATGCTTCCGGGACTCATTCGCTACGATGAGATCGCGGCGGGAGAGATCCGTCACGCGATCGAATTCACCGTCGCGCACAGCCGGAACAGTTATGTATGGCCCGCCCGTCATTTTGCTTCGTCACTGACCGGCGCGAACTATCCGCCCATGGGCACGAGATTCCGTCTTCGCGCGAACTACGACATCTCCGGCTTTTCCCCGACCAACCAGATCATTCTCAAGGCATTGAAGAAATACGGGATGATCATTGTGGATAATGGAGCGTCGTGGTTCATCACCGGCGCGACGGATCCGAGATGGAGCAACTCCGATCTGCATGCGCTCACGAACGTCAAGGGTTCCGACTTCGAACAAGTGGATGTCTCCTCGCTGATGGTGGACCCGAATTCGGGCGAAGCCCGCCAGGGGACGATTACAGCCCCCGTTTCCGTCACAATTGCGCCCGCATCGCAGACCCTGAAGGTAAACGCCACGGCGCAATTTCAGGCCAGCGTACACAATGCCTCCAGTCAGGCCGTCACGTGGTCGGTGAACGGTATCGCCGGCGGCAATGCCACGGTGGGCACGATCGGCGCGGCGGGACTTTACAGAGCGCCCGCGAACGCGCCTTCCCCGGCGACGGTCACGATCCGGGCGACGAGCAGCGCCGATTCATCTGCGTCGGGCACCGCCACCGTCACCGTCGCGCCGAATGTCTCGATCAGTCTCCTGCCATTGCGAACAACCGTTCCGCAGCATGGAACCATTCAGTTCACAGCGCACGTGCAGGGGACCGCAAACCAGAACGTTACATGGCAGGTCAATGGTTTCGACGGAGGAATCCCGACTTTCGGGCTCATCTCCGCATCGGGCGTCTATACCGCTCCGGCTGTTCGCGCGAACATGACGGTTCGAATCACGGCGGTCAGCGTGGCCGATCCGACGGTCTCCGCAAACGCTCTCCTCACAGTCGCGCACTGATGACAAAGACCCCGGCCAGCGCTCCGGCCGGGGTCACTTCACCGTAGTCCTTTAAAGATCCATCGCAGCCGCATCCACATACTGCAATTCATGGAGACGGTGATAAATGCCGCCGTGCTGAATCAATTCCTCATGGCTGCCGGTTTCCACGATCCGGCCCCGATCCAGCACCACGATCTTGTCCGCTCGGCGGATCGTCGAGATCCGGTGGGCAATCACGATGACCGTGCGGCCCGCCATCAGATTCGCCAAAGCCTTCTGGACCAGCATCTCCGATTCCGTATCCAGATGCGAAGTTGCTTCGTCGAGGATCAGGATCGGCGCATCCTTAAGTAGCGCCCGCGCAATCGCAAGCCGCTGCCGCTGACCGCCCGACAGTTTCACGCCGCGATCGCCGATGACGGTGTCGTAACCCTGCGGCAGCCTATCGATAAAGTCGTGCGCCAGCGCGGCCTTTGCAGCCTCGATCAGCTTTGCGCGGTCGTACTTCTCCATTCCATACGCAATGTTGTTCGCGATCGTGTCGTTGAACAGGAATGTCTCCTGCGCAACCAGGCTGATCTTGTCCCGCAGCGATGCGAGCGTCACGTCGCGAATGTCGACGCCGTCGATCCGAACCGAGCCGCCGCTCGGGTCCCGAAAACGCGGGACGAGGCCAGCCATCGTTGTCTTGCCGGCTCCGCTCGGTCCGACCAGCGCGACGATTTCGCCCGCGCGGATGGAAAGACTCACGCCGTTGAGTTGCCACCCCTCGGCGCCGGGATAGCGGAAGGTGACGTTCTCGAAGGCTATGCTCTCCCGGAAACCCTCGAGCGTCTTTGCGCCGGGTGAAGTTGCGATCTCCTCCGGCTGATCCAGATAGCTGAAGACCTTTTCGGACGCGCCCAGTGCCTGCTGGAAGATGTTGTGCAGGTTTGTCAGCCGCTTGACCGGTTCGTAAAGGAACAGCAGTGCCGCCAGGAAACTCATGAAGTCTTCCGGCTTCAGTACGTGCTTCTGAATCTCCACCCGCCCATACCAGAGCAGCCCGATGAACGTCAGCGCTCCCATGGTTTCGATGAACGGCGACGGAATCCCCTGGATCAGCACATAGCGCAGATTTGTCTTGAGCAGACGGTCCGCCGCGGCGCGAAACCGCCGGAGTTCATATTTCTCGGCGCCAAATGCCTTCACGACCTGATGGCCCGCGATGGCTTCCTGCAGTACCTGATTCAGTTCGCCTGTCGCATCCTGCGTGCGCCGGCTGGTACGACGGATCTTCTTGCCGATGCGCGCCGTCGGAATCAGAACGAACGGGAACAGCATCAGCGCGAAACAAGCCAGCTTCCAGTCAGTCCCGAAGATCACCAGCAGCAGCCAGATCATCGAAAACGTCTGCCGCAGAAGATCCGCGAACATATCGGAACAGGCCACCTGGATCCTGTCGATGTCGCTCATCACGGATGACATCAGGCGGCCCGTCGATGTCGACTCGAAAAATGACGCCCCATGGCGCAGCACCTTCTCGAACACCTGATTGCGGAGATCCGTCACGGCGGAGAATCCGACGTAATTCGTCAGGTAGTCGCCAAGATAGTCACAGGCGCCCCGCACCAGGAAGACCACGAGAATCGTGATCGCGACCATCACGAAGATGTTGTGGATCTGGGGCGGAAACAGGTCCTCGAGATAGAACTGCCGGTGCAGGAGCGGAATCGGAAACAGCGGCTCCGGCGTGGCATCGTGCGACGGCTGCAGCACGCGGCCGAGAACGGGCTTGATCAGCAGCGGCCGCGCCGCGGTCATCGCGCCCATCACGGCCATGAGGAGCACCGAAAGAGCGAGAAGAGCCCAGTAGCGGCGGGCGTAGCCAGCTAAGCGGATCGCGTCCTTCATGACGTTCCGGCCGGGTGCAGCAATCGCAGACGCTCCACCGCGTGAGTCGCCTGCGCGACCGTAATCGAGTGGATGGGGCCTTCGGCCTTGAGAACTTCGGCCGGGGTACGCCACGGAGCCCACACTTCGTGATCGGAGGGGCCGAAAAAGATGACTTCGGGAATCCCGAACGCCGCGGCCACGTGGGCTGGTCCGGAATCGTTCCCCACAAACAGCGAAGCGTCACGCATCAGCCGCGCGATCTCCGGAAGAGGTACTCCAACAACCGTGCGCCATATCTGAAACGGCGAAAGGTCTTCGCCAGGGCCACCGATAAAGACAGGTTCGAGGTCCAGCGTTCTTCCGATAAAGCGAGCGAGTTCGATAAAGAAGGCTGACGGCCAGGTCTTCTCCGGAGTCGCCGCCATCGGATGAATAACGCCGTACTGCCCTTGCGGCGCGTAAGCGGAGCGGCCATCCGGCGCAGGTATATTCGCGCGGGGAACCTCGCCGATCGGAATGCCGAGATGAAAAACGGCCGAGGCCATGTGCTCCGCGGTATGGACGCGGCGGCCGATGCCCAGGGTTTCCTGCGCCGTGGGGATCGCTACGTTATAGGCCCATGCCGGCCGGAACATATCGAAGCCAGCCCGGTAATGCGCCCCGGAAAGCAGCGTCAGGCGGGCGCTGCGGGTTCCGCCATGCAGATTCAGGCAGAGATCCGGACGAAAGCTCCGCAGAGCCATGGCCGAAGGAGACAAAACCGCAGCGATGTCAGGATTATTTCTGTACACGTCCGCAAATCGGTCTTCCACTACAATGCCGATTTGCAGATCGGGACGGAAGCTCTTGAGAAGGTGGATCGCGGGCGTGCTCAGCACGCAATCGCCCAGCGACCGCAGCCGGATTACGGCTACGCGACTACCGGGCGCAAGTCTGCCGATGAGATCGGTCTGCGTCACGACTACTCGTCAATCGTAGCCTCGTCGATCAGCATCACGGGAATCTCATCCCGGATCGGATACAGCCGGTGACACGAGACGCAGCGCAGCCCGCTGCCATCCGGTTTCAGTTCAACTTTTGCCCGGCATGCGGGACAGATCAGAATTTCAAGAAGATCCGCGCTGATCGCCATTTGGATTCTTCAGTTTAACGCAGCGAGTCGCGGGAGAGGGCGGTTCCGGGACAGTTCCGCCCTCGCACGAATGCGTTCCCGTTACTGGAAGAGGCGCGGAGCGAACTCGTCCAGATAATTCCGCCAGTTGATCCAGGTGTGCGCGCCCGGGCTTTCCTGAAAAGCCGCATCGAAACCGTGTTTCTTCAGCAGTTCCACGGTGGACTTGCTGTTGGCAATCAACTGATCGTTCGCGCCGGTGCTGAACCAGACGACCTTCAGCCCCTTCTTCAGACCTGCGTTATCGAGATCGGCTGCGTGGTTCTTCTCCCATGCATCGGCTCCGCCGCCGCCCAGAATTCCCGAACTGAAGAGCCAATGTAGGCGAACTTGTCGAGATGGGAAAACGCAATATTCATGGTCTGGCTGCCGCCCATGGACAATCCCGCGATCGCGCGATGCTGCCGGTCCGTCTGCGTCCGGAAATTCTTTTCGACATAAGGCATGACATCGCCCACGAAATCTTCCAGAAATTCATCGCGCGGGGGCGGCCCACCCGCGGCGGGCGCCATCGCACGGCCGAACGTCTGCGTGTGGCTCGTATGTCCCGCCGGCATTACGACGATCATCGGCTTCGCTTTCTTCTCCGCGATCAGATTGTCCAGAATAAAGCCGGCGCGGCCCACCGAAGTCCACGATTCGTCCGAGTCGCCCGCGCCGTGCAGCAGGTAGAACACGGGATACTTCTGCGATCCGCTCGCCTCATACCCCGCGGGCGTGTAGACGTGCATCCGGCGAAACTTACCCAAAGAGTTCGAATAGTAATTGACGGCCGCCACGGCGCCATGCGGAACGTTCTTTGTATCCATGAAGTCGGAGCCAGGAATATCGACCAGACTCCAGACCCTGGAATTGGATTCGCTGATGTCGGGGTTTTGCGGATCGATGACGACCACGCCATCGACCATAAAGTTGTAGCGATACGCGCCCGGATCGATCGGTCCGATCGTAGCTTCCCAGACTCCGTTGTCCCCTTTCGTAAAGGTCGGACCGGGGTTGGGCGGCGCGCCGCGACCTCCGCCTGCCAGTTGCGGGATATCGCCCCCGCGCAGCGCAACCGTTTGGGCATCCGGCGCGAGAATTCGAAATGTCACGTGGTGGTCGGGCAGGACTTCCGGCGAAATCACGACCGGCCCCTGCGGCCCGCGACCCCGTCCTGCATTCGCCGGCGGCTGCTGCCCGAAGACCAGCCCGGCGAGACCCACTGCAATCAGCAATGTTTTCATGGCGACGATTGTGCCCTTCCCGATATGCCTGTAACAAGGTCCGTACGGACGTATCAGGCGTATCATACGCCAACCGGTCAACATCGCGCCGCAGCTTCTACGCGAGATCGCTCAGCCGGATCGGCAATTTCCGAATTCGCTTACCCGTCGCCGCGAAGATCGCGTTGGTCACCGCCGGAGCAATCGGAGGGACCGCCGCCTCCCCGATGCCACCGGGGTTGTTGTCCGACTCCACGATATGAACGTCGATCCGCGGCATCTCGTCGATGCGAACCACGTCATAAGTGTTGAAGTTCGCCTGCTGTACCCGGCCTTTCTCAATCGTGATCGCGCCTTTGAGAGCCGCGGACAGACCATAGACGATCCCGCTTTCGATCTGCTGGCGTATGATCGCGGGATTGACGACATGCCCGCAATCGACCGCGCAGACCACGCGATGAACCTTCAGCTTCCCGCCCGTGACCGAGATCTCCGCCACCTGCGCGGTGTAACTGCCGACGTTGTTGACAAGCGCCACGCCCTGAAAATGTCCGGCGGGCGGCCTGCCCCAGTTCGATTGCTCGGCTACCCGGTTCAGCACACCCAACAACCGCGGAGACTTCGCCAGCAACCGGCGGCGCAGGTCCACCGGATCCTTGCCGCCCG
>DASZUZ010000877.1:0-4531 GCA_035547415.1 Bryobacteraceae bacterium
CAATCCCTCCATCGAGATTCCCGCGGGAGCCGTGGTGATCAGCGACCCGGTCAAGCTGACGCTTCCCGCCGCGGCGGATCTCGCGGTCAGCCTCTACGTCCCTGGCGACGTCGTTGGCGGCGGCATCCACTTCTCCGCCCTGCAGACCTCCTGGACCGTCCCCGGTGACGCAACCGCCGCGGCCTCCCTCACCAGCCCGAAAAAGATCACCTCGTGGGTCTTCCTCACCGGCGTCGACGTCCTCGCTCCGGAGTCCGCCGCGACCGTCGTGGCCTTCGGCGATTCCATTACGGACGGCGCGCGCTCCACTGTCGACGGCAACTACCGCTGGCCGAACGTTCTCGCCTCGCGCCTGCTCGCCCGCAGGAACGGATCGAAGCTCGCGGTCGTCAACATGGGCATCGGCGGCAACCGCGTGCTCCACGACGGCGCCGGCAACAACAGCCCGCACTCCGGCATCAGCGCGCTCGCCCGGTTCAATGACGACGTGCTCGCCGTACCCGGCGTCAAATACCTTCTGGTTCTCGAAGGCATCAACGACATCGGCCACAACGGCCCCGAAGTCGTCACCGCCGACGAGATCATCGCGGGCCTGAAACAGCTCATCGAACGCGCGCACGAAAAGGGAATCAAAGTGATCGGGGCCACCCTCACCCCGTTCGAAGGCCCCTCGCAGGCCGCGCGCGGCTACTACAAACCCGAGAAAGAAGGCATCCGGGCCGCCGTCAACAACTGGATCCGAACCAGCCACGACTACGACGGCGTCGTCGACTTCGACAAAGTCATCCGCGATCCTCAGAGCCCGAATCACATGCTCGCCGCCTATGACAGCGGCGACCAGCTACACCCCGGTGACGCCGGATACAAAGCGATGGGCGAAGCCATTGACCTGAACCTCTTCAACGGATCCCCGAAGCCTTCTGTATCCGCGCGCTGATCGCCTGATTCAGTGCGCCAGGATACGATGTTCGGCATGCGATTCCTCGCCCTGTTTGCGGTCGCTGTCTCCGCCCAGGCAGCCTCCGCTCCGGCGCTTGCCATCGTGGAGAAGGCCTCCGGCCATCTCGGGTTCTTCGACGCCGGCGGCCATCTCGTGAAAGAGGTGGCCGTGGGCGCGCACCCGCACGAAATGGTCTTCTCGTCCGATGGCCGCTACGCCTTCACCACCGATAACGGCGTGATGGTGATGACCGAGAAGAACCCCGGCGAGAACACCGTATCCATCGTCGATGTGAAGCAGGAATCGAAGGCGGGCGTGATCGACCTCGGCGGGCACCGCCGCCCCCACGGCATCGACTTCGACCCTTCCACCGGCCACGTACTCGTCACCACGGAACTTCCCAGCGCTCTGCTCATCCTCGACCCGGCGAAGCGCAAAGTGCTCGACGTTTACGACGTACACGGCCGCGCGCCGCACATGGTCCGCCTCGCGCCCGACCACCGCACTGCCTTCGTCACGTGTACCGATACGAGCAATCTCTCGATCATCGACCTGAAGACGCGCGACGTCGTAACCGTGGCCACGGGAGCCCGTCCGCAGGGAATCGTGTTTTCACCGGATTTCAAACGCGTCTACGTCGCGAACTCGGACGGACACACCGTCACCGTAATCGATGCCGTGGCGAAAAAGCGGATCGGAGAGATCAACGTCGGCGGGAACCACAGCGGACCGGTACGAGTGGCGATCTCGCCGGACGGCAAGACGGCCATCGCCGCACTGCAACTCGATCACGCGGTCAGCTTTGCCAATACGGCGTCGATGAAAGAGGAGAAGACAATTCCGCTGCCCGGCATGCCCGTCTCCATGACGCTGGCAGCCAACGGCAAAACGGCTTATTGCTCGCTGCAGGATCTGGACACCGTGTACGAGATCTCCATCCCCGAGCGGAAAATCCTGCGGAGTTTCAAAACCCCGCCGCACTCCGGACCCGATCCCGTCCTGCCCCTGCCCTAATAAGCCAGCAACTGCTCCATCGTCCGCTGCAGATCTTCGGTCTGCGGCAGGATCTTCGCTTCCAGTTGCGGATGATATCCGACCCACGTATCCATCGCCGCCACCCTCTTCACCGGCGCATCCAGAGACGTGAACAGTTCGTCCGCAATTCGCGCCGCGATCTCCGCGCCGAACCCGAAGCTGAGCGTGTCTTCGTGCGCCACGATCACCCGGCTCGTCTTTTCCACGCTCGTGCGGATCGCTTCCCAATCGTAAGGCGACAGTGACCGCAGGTCGATCACCTCCACGCTCGTTTTCGGCGACCGCCGCTCCACTTCCTGCGCGGCCAGCACCGCCTTGTTCACCAGCGCGCCGTACGTGATCACGGAAAGCGAGTTTCCCGGCTTCACCACTTTCGCTTTGCCGAACGGAATCATGAAATCCGGTCCCGGATGCGGCGCGCGGTTGTACATCTCGCGATACAGCTTCTTGTGCTCCAGAAACAGCACCGGGTCGTCGCAACGAATCGCGGTACGAAGAAGACCCGCGGCATCTTCCGCGTTGGACGGGAAGACGACA
Source organism: Bryobacteraceae bacterium (assembly GCA_035547415.1). Classification (GTDB taxonomy): domain Bacteria; phylum Acidobacteriota; class Terriglobia; order Bryobacterales; family Bryobacteraceae; genus BOG-234. The sequence continues at coordinate 2,513 of DASZUZ010000877.1, forward strand.
CGGAGTCCTGGAATGTGAGTAAAGGTCACTTCGCCGCACTGGCTGTGATAAATCGCGCCGCCGTTCAGATACCCCCCGATCGGCACGCGGATCACCATCGGCGCGCTGAATGCCCCGTTTGAGCGCCAGCGGAACGATGCCAGTTCATCGCGGATCTGCATCATCGCCGGCCAGATGTAATCGAAAAACTGAATCTCCACGACCGGCTTGAGCCCGACCGTCGCCATGCCGTTCGCGCGGCCCACGATCGAGGCCTCCGCAATCGGCGAATTGAAACAGCGCCGTGACCCGAATTCAGTCTGCAGCCCCGCCGTCAGCTTGAAAACGCCGCCCTTGCCTTTCACCTCGCAGAGGCTGCCTTCGCGGCTGCAATCCGCCACGTCCTCGCCGAAAACGATCACGCGATTGTCGCGCCGCATCTCTTCTTTCAGCGTCGCGTTGATGAGATCGGCCATAATGCGCGGCTCGCCCGCCGGGTGCGCCGGTGTCTCGAACGCCCCGGATGTCGGATCCACCGTTTCCGAATACAGGTGGACCAGCGCCGTCTCCGGCGCGGGAGGCTCCGCTGCCAGCGCCCGATGAGTGTCTTCCAGGATTTCGTGCCGGAGCCCGCGGACCATCCGATCCAGTTGTTCCGGCTCGAGCAACCCTTCCTCCAGAAGGAACTGCGTCATCCGCGTAATCGGGTCGCGCTCGGCCTCTGCCTCGCGTTCCTTCTTCGTCTTGTACGCGCGCTCGTCGTCGCTCTGCGAATGCGAATAAGGACGCGTGCAGTGCGCATGCACCAGCGCGGGTCCGTGGCCTTCGCGGCAGTACGCGACGGCCGTCCGCATCGCGCGGTAAGACGCAACCAGGTCTGTCCCGTCCGTCTCGATCACCAGCAGTCCGGGGAAATTCCCGACCAGCTTGGAGATCGACCCGCCCGGCGTCTGGTTCTCCACCGGGACAGAAATGGCGTAGCCGTTGTCCTCAATCAGAAATACGACCGGCGCGTGGCTCAGGCACGCGTGATTGATCGATTCCCAGAACTCGCCTTCGCTCGTCGCGCCTTCACCGGAACACGCCAGCACCACCCGGTCTTCGTTCGGATGCAGCAGGCGCAGACCCTCGGCGCACCCCACGGCCTGCACAAACTGCGTGCCCGTGGCCGACGATCCGGAAACAATATTCTTCTCCCGGTCGCTCCAGTGCGATGGCATCTGCCGGCCGCCGGAACTGGGATCGTTCGCCGCACCGGTCGCCTGCAGGAGCATCGACGCGGGCGTCATCCCCAGCGTCAGGCAAAGCGCGCGGTCGCGGTAATAAGGATAGAACCAGTCATAGCCGGGTTTGGTCGCCAGACCCGCGGCGACCTGAATTGCTTCGTGGCCGGCGCCGCTGATCTGGAAGAAAATCTTTTGCTGCTGCTTGAGGGTAATCTCGCGGTCATCCAGAAGCCGCGAAGTCTGCATCAGGCGGAAAGCATGGATCAGGGTCTCCGGTTCGAGCCCCAACGAGCGCGCCGCGGTAAGCCGTTCCGTGCTGGTGGGCGATGTGAACGACGTTGTCATATGAAAATACCTTCATAAGAATAGCAAGCGAATACGCAACGAAAAGCTGCTGATTCACCCACGGCAGCGGGGTCCCGGGGCACGGCGTACTAGTCCGCCGCGATAATCCTCTTGGGTACCTTCCCTACCGGAATCTTTGCCATTTCCCGGAATGTGGTTGCGTCAATCGCCGAAACCGAGTTCGAACCCGCGTTCGACACATAACAGCGCTTCCCGTCGGGCGTAAACACCATCCAGTCCGGCCCGCGGCCTACCGGAATCCGCGCGATCTGCTTCATGTCGCTCAACGAGAATACGTTCACGTCATTGTTCAGCAGGCTGTCCACCCACAGGGTCTTGTGATCCGGCGAAATGGCCATCCCGTGCGAAAACGTCGCCGGGATCAGCGGACGGGCATCCGGCGGATATGCCGGCAGCAGTATCTTCCCGGTGATCTTCCGCGTCGCCCAGTCGATCGTCTCCACGCCGT
>DASZUZ010000878.1:0-3984 GCA_035547415.1 Bryobacteraceae bacterium
TGCGAAGAAGTTTCCCGAGTGGAACGCCGATCTGCGCGAAGCGATGCGGACGGAGACGAGCATGTTCTTCGCCGCGGTTTTGCGGGAGAACCGGCCGCTCACCGATCTGATCGACGGCAAGTACACGTTTCTGAACGAAACTCTTGCGAAGTATTACGGAATTCCGGACGTCACCGGTCCTGAATTTCGAAGGGTGGAACTGACAGGCGATCAGCGCAGCGGCGTCCTCACACAGGCGAGCGTGCTGACCGTGACGAGCTATCCGAACCGGACGTCGGTCGTGCTGCGCGGGAAGTATCTGCTCGAGAACGTATTCGGGGCTCCGCCGCCTCCGCCTCCGCCTGATGTGCCGAAGCTCGATGAGGGAAGCGTGGGCGTCGCGAAATCGCTCCGGCAGCAGATGGAGCAACACCGCGCGGACGCGGTTTGCGCGTCCTGCCATTCGAAAATGGATGTGCTCGGCTTCGGGCTCGAAAATTACGATGCGATCGGCCGCTGGCGGACGACGGACGGGAAGTTTCCGATCGATTCGAGCGGTTCGTTTCCGAACGGGAAGTCGTTCAACGGTCCGGCGGAGATGAAGGCGCTGTTGCGGGACAACATGCCCGAGTTCACGCGCTGTATCGCCGAGAAGCTCCTGACATACTCGTTAGGGCGGGGAATGGAAAGTTTCGATCGCCGGACGATTCGCGACATCGTGCGGCAAACCGCGGAGCAGGACTACAGGTTTCAGGCCATGATCAGAGCCGTCGTTCACAGCGTGCCGTTCCAGCAGCGCCGCGGCGAACAGAAGGTTCTGACGCAGAAGCAATCACAGGAGATCGCAAGCAAATGATCGTCAGCCGGAAAAAACTCTCGAGAAGAACCATCCTGCGCGGTGTGGGCGCGGCTATCAGCCTGCCCTTTCTGGACGCCATGACGCCCGCTTTCGCCGCGAGCAGCGTGCCGGGCGGCAAGCCGATCCGGGCGGCGTGGTTCTACGTGCCGAACGGGATCGACATGCGGCACTGGACGCCCGGCGAAGAAGGCCCGCTGGGGGAACTTCCGAGCATTCTCGCGCCGCTCCAGCCGGTGAAGGACGATCTGCTGGTTCTTTCGAATCTGACGGCGAACTGGGGCCGTCCCTTGCTGGTCGGCGCAGGCGATCACGGCCGCGCTCTGGCCGCTTATATGACCGGCATGCAGGTGTATCGCACGGCGGGCGCGGATCTGAAGCTGGGCGTTTCGGCCGACCAGGTGGCCGCCAGCGCAGTTGGCCATCTGACGAAGTTGCCTTCGCTCGAGGTCGGCATGGAAGAAACGCGACAGGCAGGCAATTGCGATAACGGCTACTCCTGCGCTTACGCGTACAACATGGCGTGGCGCACCGAAAGTCAGCCGCTGCCGCCGATCTCGGATCCGCGGCAGTTGTTCGAGCGGCTTTTCGGCACCGACATTGCGGAGTCGCCCGCTGCTCATGCCCGCAGGCTGGCAATGCGCGAAAGCATCCTCGATCAGGTGAATGGCGATACGAAGCGTCTCGAGCAGGCTCTGGGGACGAGCGACCGCCGCAAACTGGATGAGTATCTGACGTCTGTCCGTGAGATCGAGCAGCAGGTGCAGCGCGCCGAGAAAGACGGCATGGTCATCGATCCGGGTATGGAGAAGCCGTATGGTGTTCCGCCCGAGTTTCCGGACTATTTCGGGCTCATGACCGACATCCTGATCGCCGCGTTCCGAACGGATTCGACCCGTGTCGCCACGGTGATGATCGGACGCGAGGGCTCGACCCGCGCGTATCCGGAAATCGGCATCTCCGACGGCCACCATCCACTGACGCACCACATGGGGAATCTGACGATGCTCGACAAGGTGTGCCAGATCAACTCGCTCCACCTGAAGCTTTTTGCGGAATTTCTGGCGAAGCTGAAAGCGACAAAGGAAGGCGATTCGAACCTGCTCGATCAATCGATGATCGTCTACGGCAGCGGACTTTCCGACGGCAACGTGCACACGCACGATCAGTTGCCCACGATCCTCGCGGGGCGGGGCGGCAACTTCCTGTCGCCGGGGCGGCACATCATTTATCAGCGCGAGACGCCGGTCGCCAACCTGTTCGCCACCATGGTGGAGCAGATGGGCGTGCGTCCCGAACATCTGGGAGACTCGACGGGCCGGCTCGCTGGTCTGTCGCTGAGTTAGGGCTTTCATGCAATCTCCATTCGGCGGCAATCAGCCGATCGGCGTCGTCTACAACACCTCCATGAACCGGCCGGACGCCGCGCTTGCGCTTGCGATGCTGTACGGATTCCAGGGGAAGCGCGATTCCCGCATGGGTTCGGTGTGCGTGAATGGCTCCGGGTTAGGTGCGGCGATCTTCTGTGATCTGGTCGGTCGTTTTTACATGATGGGGCCGCTTCGTAATGCGAACCAGGTTCTTCCGACGGGTCTTGCGGCGAACGGTCCTCTGCCGCAAGACCCGCCGATGGTGATGCCCGCGGTGCAGCGAAAGAACGACAAGGGCGAACCGCAGTACGTGCGCTCCATACGCCGCGTCACCGATACGTCGCTTCCGGAAGCGGTGATCCGGAACGGCGTGATCTTCAATGCGCACGCGCTGATGATTCTCAGCGCTCCCGCGACTTATCTGGCCAAATCGCTCGATCTGCAGGGCGTGAAGGATATCTATCGGGAGCGCGTGAAGATGCTGGTCGTCGTCGATTCCGGCGCGCCCCAGGATGTTCCCGCGATGCGCAAGGTGCTGGCCGAATTTCCGGCTCCGATCGTGTTCTGCGGCAAGGAAGTGGGCGATGCGCTGCCATTTCCGGGAGCGAGCATCGACAGCGATTTCGCGTGGGCTCCGGCGCACCCGATCGTAGATGCTTATCACGCGTACAAAAGCGGGAGTTACGACGCGCCCTCGTACGACATGGCGGCCGTGCTCTACGCGGTTCATCCCGATCAGGGTTTCTTCCAGTTATCCGATCCCGGTGCGATCAATGTCGACGACAGCGGGCGGTTGAAGTTCACGCCGGGCGCAGGGAAAGTGCGAGCGCTGGTGGTGGATCCGGCGCAAAAGCAAAAGGTGATCCAGACGTATATTGAGGTCGCGAGCGCGAAGCCGGTACGGCCCCCGCAACGGCCGAAGCGACCCGATGCCAATGCGAAAGCCGGCGCGGTCGCTGAGGTCAAAGAGAAGCAGTGAAGGCGGGTTCGCCTTCACTGCTTCGGCTGGATTAAGCCATCAGCTTGTCCATCACGTTCCCGGCGACGTCTGTCAGCCGGAAATGGCGGCCCTGAAATTTGAAGGTCAGACGCTTGTGGTCAATCCCGAGACAACGAAGCACGGTGGCCTGGACGTCGTGGACGTGCACCGGATCGGAAACCACGTTGTATGAGAAGTCGTCCGTCTCACCATAAGTGATTCCGGGCTTGATGCCGCCACCCGCCATCCAGATCGTAAAGCAGCGCGGATGGTGGTCGCGTCCGTAGTTGCCATCCATCAGCTTGCCCTGGCAATAGACCGTCCGGCCGAACTCGCCGCCCCAGAGCACCAGCGTGTCGTCGAGGAGGCCGCGCTGCTTCAGATCCTGCACGAGCGCCGCTGAAGGCTGATCCACGCTGCCGCATTGCAGCGCGAGGTCGCGAGGCAGATCGTTGTGCTGATCCCAGCCGCGTTTGTAGAGCTGGATGAAACGAACGCCGCGCTCCGCGAGGCGGCGGGCGAGCAGGCAGTTGGCGGCATAGGTGCCGGGCTTGCGCGAGTCCGGTCCGTACATTTCGAAGGTGCTCTCCGGCTCCTTCGAAAGATCCATCAGTTCGGGCACGGAGGTCTGCATCCGGTACGCCATCTCGTACTGAGATATGCGCGCTTCGATCTCCGGATCCGCGAACGTCTGGGCATTCATCTGATTCAGCTTGCCGATGCCATCGAGCATGCGGCGGCGGGTGGCAGCGTCGATTCCGGGCGGATTCGAAAGGTAGAGAACGGGATCGCCGGACGCA
>DASZUZ010000879.1:0-2673 GCA_035547415.1 Bryobacteraceae bacterium
ATACTACGACCGTAATAATGCCTACTACAGGTACGGTCGTGATGGTTCGGCCTGAGAAGCTGGAGGGCATTGCCAGAAACTCCAGTTTAGAAGCAAAGTTTTGGAAATGCAAGCGGGGTCGAGCATAAATGATTTTTATAGCCAGATAGACAGGGAGCGCGTGGCGATCGGGTCCGAATGGGTTTGGATTGGGTTCGGATTGGCTTTCATTGGCTTCGGATTGGGTTCCGCAAAGCCAATTTCGCGATTGATTCTATTGCGGTTAAGGCGAAATCGGGTTTGGGAAAGCGCAGATTTTTTTGTTTCGCAGTGAGACGCTGAAGAACCTGCTTCACGCAGGTACCGGTCGATGCGGCGGCAACACGCGGTCCGCGCAGTGCCGTTCGCAATCGCGGGAACACGAGCAAGGCGGCGAGCAACAGGAACGGATTTGCAGTCGGACGCATGGTGGCGATTCGAGCGTACACCCCGGTTCTGCCGGGACAGGGTCTGCTTTTCGCGCTCAGGCGCGTAAGTCATGGCGCATCAAGAAGAAACAGAATTGCGGCGGCGCGTCACCGGGCGGGGCTGAGATATTGCCCCGTCGATGAGTTCCGGATCAATGGCCGCCGATAGACGCCGATGCACGCAGATCGTGGGATGAGCCCCTGAGGTGAGACACGGGAAATGAACACACTGAGCGCGTATTGAGTGGACCGAGGGTGTGGGATTTATTTTCCCGGGCGCTCCGTGACGGACTTGCCCGCGGGACCGGGCAGAGGCGGCTTCGGGCCTCCATGGGCCTCTGCTTTGAGCAGGGTTTCGACGTTCGGATATGCGTAGATCGTCGGGGCGTGGTTCTGCATCAGTCCGCCAGTGTCGGCGGTTGGTCCGTAGGTACTGTATGCCTCGCGGCCCAGCATTCGAAGCATGGCGAGCAACTGCCCGCGGTGATGCGAAGTGTGGGCGATGCGGCGAGTGATGACCCACGCCCGCAAACGCCGTACATCGAAGAAGCCCGTTTCCCCTTCCCACCATGCCTCCGGCTTCTTCTTTAGTTCGATGAGACGCTTTTCGCTGTCTTCGGCATAGCGCCACATGAATTCCAGACGGATTTCCTCTCCGGGCAACGGCGGCGCGCCGACATCGATATCGAGCATCGTGCGAAACCACGTGTCTTCACTGACGCACTGATGAATCATGTGCTCGCGGACGCTGCGTCCTCTCGGGTCGCCCGAGCGCGGACGGACAGGAAGATCCTCATCTTTAAACATGCTCCAGGCGCTCACGACTTTGACGCGCTCGGTTTCGTAGGTGTCGAGAAGGAAGTCGTATCTCACAATCAAGATCGTACGCGCTTCGGGTCGAAGTGACGGCTCCCCGGCTATTGCACCGCCACCGTGACCGTGTTGGAACTCAACGTGGCTCCGGTCGCCGGGTCGGCCACCGTGATGACGACCGGCACGGCGTCTCCCGGCGATACGCCTGCCGGCACTCCGACGTTGACCTGATAGAGAGAGACGAGCGTGGGCGTGAAGCCGGCGAAGAGCACCGGCGCATCGACTCCTCCGACGGTTGCAGTTACTTTCCAGGTGGTCTGGAAAATCGTGGTTGCGGGAGCCGCGGCGCCATCCGCCGGAGGCGCTTCGCCGTTCGGTCCCTGAACCGGACCGAGGCCGGTGCAGAACACCGCCAGGACCTCCTGCCCCCGGACGACAGGCCGAGAGTTCGGGCCTGCCGGAGCGGCGAGCGACGCGGTGCCACCGATCAGGATTGCGCCCTGCCCGGACCCGGATGCGTTCTCGGTGTAGATACCCGGTTCAGCCTGCGTAATCGTCAACGGCACGGGAACCGATCGGGTCGAGCCACGCACCACGACCAACTGGTACGACGTATCCGGTACGAGATCCTGCGGGATGAGCGCATTCACCTGCCCGGGACTCGAGTAATAGAGCGGCAGGGGCTTGTCTCCCAGGAACAACTGCGTTCCGTTCAGCGTGGTGGGAAACGGCAGCGTCGAAGCGGTCACGGCTCCATCGGCGGAGAGCCCGGTTCCATAGATCGCCACATAACTGCCCGGCGAAGCCACCTGGAGCGACGCATGCGCGCCACTGGCGGCGTTGACGATGCCCGCGGGCTGTCCGGCCGCTCCGGCGGAAGCCGGAAGTACCGCGACGGTGATCCCGGGACTGGCCGGCGCCAGACCCGCGCCCTGTTCGCTCACGGCCACCTGGAGCGAGAGCTGCTGTGAAGCGGCTACCGGCGTCCAGGTGTTTTCCCAGATTCCGTTCCCGGCATCGTGGAGATCGAGAGCCGCGTTGCCACCGAGTATCGCCTGCGCCGTTCCGCCATTTTTCTGGCTCAGCGGATTCCCGCAGCCATCGACGATCTGCACCTGCAATGTCTGGGCAACCGCGACCTGGAGCGACGCCTGATCGAGGGGCTGCCGGAATGCCGCCACAAATGACCCCGGAATCCCTCCGGCGCACGCGGCGATGGCCCTCGGCTCCAGCATTGTGTGAGGCTGCGGCCGGGCAATTGCGGCCACCGACCCGGTAACGAGCGCTTCCACCTGAATGTTGAAGACCGTGCCGTCGCTGAGCGCGATCGCTACGTTGCCAGTCTGCGGACCCGGCGTCAGACCGGAGAAATCCGCCTGAACAGCGATGCTGTTCGATCCCGGGAGGAGGGTCC
>DASZUZ010000880.1:0-4330 GCA_035547415.1 Bryobacteraceae bacterium
CCGACTCGCCAGATATCGCGAGGGATATCGTGCAGCCACGATTGCAGATTCGAGGATTCCGCCCGTCGCGGGCTGCGCTCATAAAACACGAATCCGAGAGCGCGCGCCCCGGCGTCAACCGCCGCCAGCGCGTCTTCCCGATTCGTAATCCCGCAGATCTTCACAAACATCAGGCCACCAGTTGTTGCAGCGCCCGCGTGGCATCGCCCGACTTGACCAGATGCTCGCCCACCAGAAAAGCGTCGAACCCGGCTTCGTTCAGGCGCAGAATGTCCCCTGATGTGAAAATACCGCTCTCGCTGACCTTCAGGATGCCGACGGGAATCCGGGGCGCAAGAGCGATCGATGTGTCGAGCGAAACCTGGAAGGTTCGAAGGTCCCGATTGTTGATGCCGACGATTTCGGCGCCCGAACGCAGGGCAAGATCCAGTTCGCGCGCATCGTGCGCTTCAACGAGTGTTGCCATGCCGCATTCGCCGGCCAGTTCGCGAAAGCCGCGAAGCTGGTGCTCATCGAGAATCGCGACGATCAGCAGAATGGCGTCCGCGCCCGCCGCCGCGGCTTCGTAAACGTGATAGTCCGAAATCGTAAAGTCTTTGCGCAAAACCGGCAACGAGCAGGCCGCGCGCGCTGCCCGCAGGTCGTCGAGACTTCCCTGAAAGAAGTCTTGATCGGTCAGAACCGAAAGCGCCGCTGCCCCGCCCTGCTCATACTGCGTTGCAAGCCGGACCGGGCGGAAATCATCGACCAGCACACCCTTGCTTGGCGACGCCTTCTTGATTTCAGAAATAATGGCTGGGTTTTTCGAGCGGAGCGCGGCGGCAAAGTCTCGTCGTCCTTCGCGCGTCAGTTCAGCTCTGCTCCGGAGTTCCTCCACCGGAACCGTGGCTTCGCGCAGTTCTTCCCTCTTCCGGGAGACAATTCGGGCAAGGATATCCGGCGCGGAGGGGGTCAAAGTTCATGGTATCGCAGGGAGGGCCGGCACCGGACTGTACATATGTCGGTCCGACGAATGTACATGTCGTGATAACTTTCTCCACCGGATCGGACGGATCATCCGCGAGCCGCTGGATCTCGCGAAGCAGCTTCGAGTCCGGATCGGCGTCCGGGTCTGCGATCGCTCCTTTGCGGACCTTTGCGAGACCGCGCTGTTCGAGACCTGGACATGCGACCCCTTCGACCTGCTCATCGTGTCCCACGCGAAGTCGAATGGCTATGCTCCGCTCGTAACGTCTGACGAAAAAATACGCCGTCATTATCCGCGAGCCGTCTGGTAGCTGAATCCTTCCCGATCTCCCCCGCATCTGGTCCATCATGCCTTCATCGTTTGAAAGCGCTCAATTAATCCTTAATCTCTATGAACTGCGTCGTGAAGAGAAGATGCGCGATGCGAGAAACTTCTGGATCACCTTCGACCCGCAGACGGTCGAAGAATTCATCGCCGGCATGGCGGGCCCGCACAGCGCGGATGTTCGAATGGTCCTGAGCTACTGGGATATGGCGGCTTCCCTGGTGGAAAACGGCGCCATCGATCGCAAGATGTTCCAGGACGCAAACGGCGAATACATCATCGTGTACGCAAAGGTCGAGCCGTTCCTTCCGAAGCTTCGCGAGATGTTCGGAAATCCCAACATGGGCATCCACCTCGAACGCCTCGCCCTGAGCCTGCCGAATGCGCGCGAGGTAATTGACGGCACGCTGAAACGCATCCGGACCATGGTCGCGCGCCGGGCGGAATCGGCCAACGCCTGAACCCGCGTTAGCCCCCGGTGATGGATTGCCAGCCGGCTGATTCAAAATCGGACGGTCTGGCGCTGAAGACCAGCTGAATGCTCGCGGCGTCGAGCGGCGGCTCAACCGGCTGAGAATCCTGACCGGCAATAATAATCGGTTCCACGAGGGCGAGATATCTCAAGATGCTGTACACCTCGCCCTCGCCGGGGACCGCGCACGAAAATCGCTGCGAGCGGAACAGCAACTCCGTCTCCTGCGCGGCGAGTTCCCACGCCACAAAAGCGCATCGCTCGATGGCCCGCTCGAACCATTCATTGGAACCCGGTGCGATTCGGCGATCCAGAAAGATTTCCACCCCCCTCTGTTGCTCGCGCGAAAATTCCCGCACCTGCAGTTCGCCGGTATGGGCTGTCGTCTTCCAGTCCACCAGCCGCGCGCTGTCGCTGATTTCGTACGGACGGATGCGATAAAAATCAAACCCCGTACCGCGGAAATTGGTCGCCAGTTCGCCCGAAAGCGCCTCCAGCACGAGTTCCATTCCGGGTTGCGGTTCAAGAGACGGATAGACGATCGTCTCGCGCCGAAGCGCCACCATCGTAGTCTTTCGCAGAAATCCGAAGGGAAACTTTGTGGAAAGAACAAACAGGTTTTCCCGATGCCGCCCTCGCCGGGGAAACGTCACGTCCACGGACGCCTCGAGGACCGCCCGGCCCGGGAGCAGCGGGAAATAGACCGGCGCATTCAGTATCGAAGGCGTGTTCGTCACCGTGTCACGACGCCCCGCGACTTCGATGGAAAATGACGGCGTAATCCGCTTCAGATTGCGCAGGCGAATGCGCGCGGGATACGGCGTCCGCGCCGAAACGTGTTCCGGCAACAGCAGTTCCATCTCGAGTCCGGAGAGCACCAGACGGCTCAGGAATCCGGAAACCAGCAGCAGCGCCAGCATCGCCGAAAAAATCAGAAAGAGGAGATTGTTGGCTGACAGAAAAGCGCCCGCGCCGGTCACCGCCACGGTCAGCGCGAACAAAATGCCGCCGCCCGTGACGCGATACCGCACCCGCCGGTGAATCAGAGCGCGAATGCGATGAAGCGTCACAGTCCGTTATGACTTCCTGACCCGGACCGTCTGGCTGCCGCGGATCAGTTTCGACACCGCGTGAATGAGAGCCTGTGGCGTGAACGGTTTCGGCAATACCTCATCCGTCGCCCCGCCGAACTCCCGCGCGATTTCGCTTTCGCTGAATCCGCTGACACCGAGGAGCCGGATACCGGGGCAAATCTCCCGCAGCCGCCGCGCCGTTTCCGCCCCGGTCAGATCCGGCATCGTGAGATCGAGAACCACACCGCTGATCTCGTTGCCATGCTCCGCCAGCGATTGAATCGCGGCATGCCCGTTTTCCGCGGTCAGCACCGTGTATCCATGACGCGCAAGGATCCTCGCGGCGCTCGAGCGAACAATCTCCTCGTCATCCACCACCAGCACCGTTCCCTTCGCGCCCGGAACGGACTCGGTCGAATCCATTTCCTTCTCGGAATTCTCTATCGCCGTCGCCGGAAAATAGACCTGAAAGCGCGTGCCCGCCCCCGGACGTGAATCGACTACCAGTCCGCCCTTGTGCCCCCGCACAATACCGAGAACCGCAGCGAGCCCGAGCCCGCGGCCGGCAAACTTGGTCGTGAAGAAAGGGTCGAAGATCCGCGATTTTGTGGCGGCGTCCATGCCCGCGCCGTTGTCGATCACCTCCAGCAAAACATGCGGCCTCGAGGCCAGCTCTGTTCCGGCCAGATTGCTCTGCCTCGCCACCTCGTCGGGCTCCGCGAGGCGCGTGACCACCCGGACCGTGCCGCCTCCTTCGCCGGTAGCCTCGGCCCCGTTCAACACCAGATTCATGATGATCTGATTGATCTGGCCGGGATCGCCTTCGACAGGCGGGAGAAGCGCTTCCAGGTCGAATTCCAGATGCACGTTTTTGGGAATCGACGCCGCAATCAGCTCGGTAATATCGCGAACCTGGGCCGACAAATCGACCGGCTTCATGACAAAACGGCCCCGTCCTGAATAAGCCAGCATCTGCCGCGTCAACTGAGCGGCGCGATCGCTCGCCCGCGCAATCGTCTCGGCGATCTCATACTCCCAGGATGATGCAGGCAATACTTCCGTCAGCAGACTGGACCCGCTGAGAACGCCCGTGAGCAGATTATTGAAATCGTGGGCAATGCCGCCCGCGAGCACGCCCAGACTTTCGAGCTTCGCCGTCTGCCGCAGTTTCTCCTCGATCCGCTTCTTCTCGGTAATATCCCGACCCACCGCGATGCAGACAGGTAACCCATTCTGCACCGCCTGGCTGACGGAGACGTCGAGTATGATGCGGCTGCCGTCCGGACCGTCAATGACAGCCTCCGACGAAGTTCCGCCACGAATCGTGGACCATAAATCCGGCCCAATCTCCCGAAGATTTTTCCCCGCCGGTTCGCCGCACCCGAGAATGCGCGCCGCGGCCGGGTTCGCGAAAAGAATGTCTCCCTCGGGACGGACGGTGAGAATGGCGTCGCTGGCGGATTCCGCGACGATCCGATGGCGCTCCTCGCTTTC
>DASZUZ010000881.1:0-3399 GCA_035547415.1 Bryobacteraceae bacterium
TGTAATGCAGCATGAACCGCTTGAAAGCTTCGCCCGGTTCGAGCAACTCGATTCGCTGTTCGTCGTCTTTGGTTCCCAGCGTGACCGTAACCAGAGCCTGCGTTTCGCCGCGTGTGAACAGCGCCGATCCATGCGTCCGCGGAAGCACGCCCGCCTCGCCCCAGATGGAACGAATCTCATCGAACCTGCGGCCATCCGGACGGCGGCGCGCTTCGAGCATCTCGTCGCGGAAGATCCGCTCCTTGAGGATGTCGAACAGTTTACCCGCTTCCGCCCTTTGCTCTTCCGGAGCCTCTTCGACAACCCGGTCATGGAGCGCATCCACGCGCGCGTAGCTTTCCAGCTTCGCGTATTTTTTCGTATCGAGAGCGTCGGTGAGTTCCGCGCGGACCTTGCGCTCGATCTCCGCGTACAGTTCCTGATTGAGTTCGGGCGTCGTGAACGCCTTCTTCTCCTTGCCTGCCGTGGCGACCAGCTGCTTCAGCACGGCGCCGATCTTCCTGCAGCACTCGTGTCCATACTCGAGCGCGCCAAGAACTTCTTCCTCCGAAGCCTGCTGCGCGCCGGCCTCAACCATGACGATGCCCTGCTCGGTACCGGCGACAATAATGTTGAGCTTTGAAGCGCGACCTTCCGTGTACGTCGGGTTAGCGATGTATTTGCCGTCCACCAGCCCTACGCGCACGGCGCTCACGACGTGATGAAAGGGAATATCCGAAATCGCCAGAGCCGCTCCCGCGCCGACGATACCGAGCACGCCGGGATCGGTCTCCGGGTCCGCCGAGAGCACCATCGCAATGATCTGCGTCTCGTTCAGGTATCCTTCCGGGAAAAGCGGACGCAGCGGCCGGTCGATCATCCGGCTGGTGAGAATCTCCTTTTCCGAAGGACGTCCCTCCCGCTTGATGTACCCGCCAGGGATCTTACCGGCGGCGTACGTGTACTCGCGGTAGTCGCAGGTCAGAGGGAAAAAGCTTTGATTTGGTTTAGGGTGAGGGGCGGCGCAGGCGGTGACCAGGACTACGGAGTCGCCCATCCGGACGACAACCGATCCGGACGCCTGTTTCGCGATCTTTCCGGTTTCGAGCGTCAGCTTCTTACCGTCGAGATCGACTTCAAATGTTTGTACGTTCATCTATTCAGTGCCAGGTTACGTTCCCTGGACTTCCTTGTCTGCCGGCACACCGCAGTGAGCGGATAGCGCGGCTGAATTGCGAGGGAGCTGACAGGAGGGATCGGGCTTGCGGCAAAAGAGCCGCAAGCCGAAAGTTCGCAGCCCTGATTGTGGACTACGAGAGCGCGTGTTCAAATTCCACTGCTTCGTTGAGTATGGACCCTGATTACTAGTGGCGAATGGAAAGCTTCTGCAGAACGCTCTTATACCGTTCCGGGCTGTTGGTCTTCAGGTACGTCAACAACCGGCGGCGCTTCGCTACGAGGATCAACAATCCCCGCCGCGAGGAATGATCTTTCTGGTGTGTTTTGAAATGCTCCGTAAGTTGAGCGATCCGCGTGCTCAACAGGGCGATCTGCACTTCCGGCGAACCGGTGTCGGACTTGTGAGTCTGGTTCCGGGTTACAATCTGCCGCTTCGCTTCTCCCGCCAATGCCATCTTAAGGGTTGCTACTCCTGTTCTTCTCTTGACTCGTTTGTTTCATCTGGAAGTGTAACACACAAAGGCGAGGAAACGCGAGGCGCGAGCGTGTGCCCGCTCAATCGAGGGGTATGTCGCCGTAAATGGCGGAAAGGGGAATTTCGCAACCAATGCTCTCGAAACGGCAAATGGCGTCAATTCCGGAGAAGACCGACAGGATCCATTTGCCATTGCCATTTTGCAGAAAGACTTCGACGTGTGGCTTCGATTGCGCGATGAGCACGTACTCTTTCAGAGACTCAATCCTGCGGTAATACGCGAATTTATCGCCGCGATCGAACGCTTCGGTGGATTTCGATATGACTTCGACGACGAGAATCGGATTTAACGCGGTGTCCCGATGATCATCCGCCGTCCGCAGTTCGCCGCAGACGACCGAGGCGTCAGGATAGAAATACGGCCCCTGCTCGGCCGTGCGGATGCGCAGATCATTCGAATACGCCCGACATTGGCGGCCACGAAGAGCCGTGCGGAGTTCGGAGAGGATCGCCACCGTCAGAAGCGAATGCGTCGGACTTGAGCCTGCCATCGCGTACACCTGGCCGGCGAGATACTCGTGGCGCGCCTCCGCGGCGCGTTCCATTTCGAGGTACTGCTCGGGCGTCACGAACGGAAGCGTCTGCGCTGCCATACTCTCTCCTGAATTCTAACCCGCGTTCTGAGCCTTTGCGATGGCCGCCCGGATTGCGTCCGGCTTCGTAAAGCCCTCGAAACGCTGTACCGCGTTCCCGCTCCGATCCAGCACGACGGTCAGCGGCAACTGGCCGATGGTCCCCGTCCCCAGGCCAACCGTGTACTTCATCGGTATCTGCTTGAGGAACGGCTTCACGGAATCGGCGCCATCCTCGTCCATCGAAATTCCGACCACCTCGACGCCTTTCGAGCCCAGATCGCTCTGAATCCGGTTGAATTCGGGGATTTCCTGACGGCAGGGGATGCACCACGTTGCCCAGTAGTTGAGCACGACAACCTTGCCCTTCCAGTCAGCCGTCGGGAGCGGCGAGCCTTCCAGCGTCCTGAACGGAGTACCTTCGAAAGCAGGGGCAACCGCCGATGCATCCACTGGCGCCGGCTGCGTATTCAGAAACGCCAGAAACTTCTGGGCATCGCTGGTTTTATCGGCGAACGTGGCAAGCACCTTCTGGTTGGCGTCATAGAGAACATAAAACGGAATTGCGACGGTCTGGAACTTGTCCTCTTCCAGTTTCTGGTTGACCTGCGACGCCGCGTCCGTGCCATCGGTGTACAACTCCATCAGGACCATGTTCTTCGCCACGTCGCCGATCTCCGGACGCGTGAACATATTCGCCCTCATCCATTTGCAGTTCGTACACGCATAGCCCGTGAAGTCGGCAAGCACGACCTTGTTCTCGGCCTTTGCTCGCGCGAAAGCACCCGGCAGATCGTTCTTGCCCCAGGCAAGTTCCTCTACCCCGCCCCCACCGCCACCCGAAACAGAGTTCGCCGTGGGCTGTGGAATGAATCCTTCAATATCTCCCAACCGCGCGCCGAACATTCCGGGAACGAGGCTGATCCCTGTCACGACAAACAGCATCCCTATCAGCAGCCGGGCAACCCCTAATTCCGCGTCCGGCGTGACGCCAGGCAGTCGCACATAGCCCAGAAGATAGAGCCCCGCCATGGCGAGCAGAACCACCGCCGCCGCAAGGAATCTTTCGCGTGTCAGGAAGTTCACCTGCAGCACGGCATCGAGACTGTAGAGGTACTTCAGCATGAACGCGAG
>DASZUZ010000882.1:0-3289 GCA_035547415.1 Bryobacteraceae bacterium
ACGTCCAATGGGCGGCCTTCCCACGACGCAAGCAGGCCGGTTGCGCGCGCCGTATCGCATAATAAAAGCGCGTCAATCGTCCGACGCCGATCCGCAATGAAACGCCATCTTCCCCGCGCGCTGATTCTCTTTTTCTCCCTGACGATCTTCGCCGCCGGGGCGGACGCCCAGCGGCAGCGCCCGAAAATCACGGGAATTTCGCATATGTGCGTGTACTCGTCCGACGCCGCGGCGAGCGACCACTTCTACTGGGAAATACTCGGAGCTTCCAGAGGGGCCGATCCCCAGGACTCGAGCGGAACCCGATACTATTTCAGCCCGGTTCAGTTCGTCGAAGTTCTCCCTTTGCCGGCGGATCATTCCATCGGCCGGATGGGCTGCGTCGCGTGGAATACCGAGGATGCCGGCGGCCTGCTGCAGTATCTCCGCGCACGGGGCGTTCAGGGACTGAGCGAGTTGCGCACCGGCAGCGATGGCAGCCGCTGGTTTCAGGTGAACGATCCAGAAGGAAATCCCGTCCAGTTCGTACAGCCTGGCCGCTCCGCCGCCATGGCATCTGATGCCAGACCGATTGGCGTTCGCGTGATCCATGTTGGCTATGTCGTTCACGACAGAGCAGCGGAGGATCGCTTCTACAAAGAGATCCTGGGCTTCAGGCCCTACTGGTTCGGCTCGAAGCAACCGCACCATGTCGATTGGGTTTCGCAACAGGTCCCCGACGGGCATGACTGGCTCGAGTACATGATGGTTGGCGATGGCTCGACGGTGCCCCTGTCCAGAGTCGATCAGCGCCAGTTGGGAGTTCTCAATCATTTTTCCATTGGCGTACCGAACATGGAACAGGCGATGACGACGCTGATCGGCGAAAACCGCCTGAGTCCGAGACACGATGGCCCGCAGATGGGACTCGATGGCAAGTGGCAGGCGAATCTCTACGATCCCGATGGAACTCGCGTCGAGCTGATGGAGTTTCAGCCGGTCACCAAACCCTGCTGTTCGCCATTCACCGCCGAAAGTCCCGCGCGGTAAGCTGCCGCGGGCTTGCGACCGTTTGTAAGATCGGGCACCCCTCAGTCCGCTCTCTGTGTCCGGCGGGAAGCGGCTCACATGATGAACGTCCCAATCCCTGGATACTGGCGCTTCTTACGTGCCGGAACGCGGATGGAACACACCAATTTCGGTGGTCACGCAGAGGATTGGGGTGTTTGTGGTAACCATCCACCCGAATCTTGTACCTTAGTAATCAGTTTCTTCATGCGTTTTCGAGATTCGCTCGCCCTCGTTGCCCTTGCCGCCATGCCCGCGGCGGGAGCCAGTACCCCCTCTCTCGAACGGCAGTTCGACCAGACCGTTCGTCCGTTTGTCACCAAATACTGCGTGGGATGTCACAGCGGCAAGACACCCGCGGCGCAGTTCGATCTCAAGTCTTATACGTCCGTTCACGAGGTAATGGAGGATTACCCGCGCTGGGCGCTGGTAGTCCAGAGACTGAAGGCGAAAGAGATGCCGCCGAAGCCGATTCCGGCGCCGCCCGCCGAGGCGACCGAGCATGTCACGGCCTGGATCCAGGCAGTGCGCGCCGAGCAGATTCGGAAATCCGCGGGCGATCCCGGTACCGTGCTGGCGCGCCGTCTGAGTAACGCCGAATACAACTACACTGTCCGCGATCTGACCGGGCAGGACCTCGACCTCACCCGTGAATTTCCCATCGACCCGGCCAACACCGCGGGCTTCGACAACTCGGGTGAATCGCTCACCATGTCGTCGGCGCTGCTGAAGAAATATCTGCAGGCTGCCCGCGAAGTGGGCGACCGGGTCGTGTTCAAACCGGACGGCCTCGATTTCTCTCCATTCCCGATGCTGGTGGAGACGGACCGCGACAAGTACGCGATCCAGCGGATTATCGATTTCTACCACCGGCAGCCGACGGACTTTGCCGATTATTTCGAAGCTGCCTGGCGCTACCAGCACCGCGCCGCTCTCGGGAAGCCCAAGGCGACTCTGGCCTCCATTGCCGCGGATTCGAAGGTGAGTCCGAAATATCTGCCCCTGGTGTGGGAAATTCTGCATGACAAGGATGCCGTTGGTCCTGTCGCGAAACTGCAGGGGATGTGGCGCGCCCTGCCTGCATCGGCGGCGCATCGGGAGCCGGATGCGGTTCGCGCGAAGTGCGTCGAAATGCGCGATTTCGTGGTCCGAATCCGCCAGCACACGGCGATGCAGTTCGCGGCGCCTGTTGTAAAAGGTCTGCCTCCCGGATCGCAGCCCCTGCTGAACTGGAAGCTTCGCGAATTCGCCATGCATCGCCGTGACAGCGATCCGAAGGATCTTCGAAATGACACGGATCCGGCGCCGGTTGTTCCCGAAATTCCGCGCTATCCCGGTCTGCACCAGGAAGCGGCGCCCCGCTGGGCCGCGCTCTCCGCGAAGGCTCGCGCCGGTGACACCGATCTCATTGTTCCCGCTGCCGAGCGCAGTCGCTATGAAGCCGCTTTCCAGCGTTTCGCCTCGGTCTTTCCCGACGCCTTCTACATCACGGAACGCGGCCGCTACTTCCCGGACGATTCGCAGGACAAGGGCCGCCTCCTGAGCGCCGGCTATCACAGCGTTCTCGGCTACTTCCGCGACGACACGCCGTTGATGGAACTGATCCTCGACGAAAAGGGCCAGAAGGAAATCAATGGGCTCTGGGACGAGTTCGAATTCGTCGGCGACATTACCGCCCGGACGTGGACGCAGTATTTCTTCAACCAGAGCGGTGAAGTGCAGGGCAAAGGAGCTGAATCCGGCACGGATCGCCCGGCGGACCACGCCATCACGGACGAACCCGTGATCTTCGCCATGCGCGATGCCTATCTGGCCAAAGCGGCCGCCAATCCGAAGAACGATCCCGTCGCGCCCGAGGCTATTCGGGATCATTTCAATCGCATCAACGCGACCCTCCGGAATCTGGAGAAAGAACGCCGCGAAGCCGAGCCGAAGCAACTGGATGCGCTGCTCCGGTTCGCCGCGCGCGCCTGGCGCCGTCCGCTCACGAAATCCGAGCAGGACGACATGCTGGCCTACTACCACGAGCTTCGCCAGAAGAACGAAGAGTCGCATGAAGACGCGATCCGGGATTCGATCGTCAGTATTCTGATGTCGCCGGATTTCCTCTATCGCATCGATCTGCAGGATGCCCGAGCGACTGCGCCGCGTTCTGTTACCCGGAATGTGGCGCTGAAGACATCGGCGGCCGGTTCGGTCCGGCCCTTATCCGATTACGCGCTCGCCAGCCGGTTGAGCTATT
>DASZUZ010000883.1:0-9635 GCA_035547415.1 Bryobacteraceae bacterium
GGGAAGGTGCCCGCGGCCGTCATCGCGCCTTCATAAAAGGTGCCCTGCGAGCCGTTTCTGTTGTCGCCCCCGTTGCCCAGCAGAATCGCTCCCTGCTTGCGCATCGGGTCATAGGTGGAGTTGATGCGCGGTCCGTCGAACATGGTCTTCAGGTCGCCCCGCTGCGCGTCGCCGCCCATGGAGGTCCAGTGGTGCGGTTCGCCCTTGGCCATCGCGGTCACGAATCGCCAGTCGACATTCGGCAGGTCTTTGCAGAGTTTGGATCCATCCTGGTTGACGCAACCGACCAGATTGTTCTCCTGGTCGGTCATGATCCACGGGCCGGGCGGGTTCCCGTGGTACCAGGGGGTCGCATTGCCGTAGTAGGTGGTTTCCATGGTGCCGTTGCCGTCATCTCGGCTATCGGTCTCGGCGTTGCCGTAGTCGAAGCAGCAGCCGGAGTTGTAGTGCTGGCCGTTGATCACCCAGTACTGCCCCTCTGCCTGGTCGTCGACCGCGGTACCCTTCGCATCGTTCTGGCGGAGCCCCATGCCCGGCTCGATGAAGACGCCGTACGCCTTGTGGCCCATGATCGTAATCGGCGCCATGTCGGCGACCGGCAGGTTGTTGAATCCACCCATGGCGGGGCCGCTGAATCCGCCGCGGGGCGGCTGGACGAGGTCGTTGTGTTTGGGGGATTGGTCGTAGATTTTCGTGATCCAGCAGTACGTGTTGGCGCAGAACGCATCGTGCGCGGCCGCGTTGGCGTATCCGCCCGCATCCGGGACCGGCGAATCGGCGGGCTGGACAACGCCGATGTCCAGAGTCTTGCCGTCCGACTGGCGCAGAATCTGGTAGAGCGGGCCGTTGTACGAGGCGTACAGCGCGCGCGTCGTGCTGTGGGCGGCCACGCAGGGACTGCCTCCCGCGGCGTAGATGTCACACGGGCCCTGCGGGCGGGACAGAGCCGCCCCGGCTGGCGCAGCCATTGTCAATGTGGCGCCAAGCAGCGTGAGTGCGGGCGCAAGCGCTTGCATTTTCGTTTTCATGTTTGTACTGTTCGCCTCGCCGGTTTAGTATCCGGAGTTCTCCGGAAGTCTATCACCTGCTGCTGTCGGCGCCGGCGGTAGCTGTCGATGATAGGGCTTGCAAAGCCGGGACCGCGCGAGTTGCGCCGCGCGCGCGACGATGGCCCCGGTCGCTTGCGTGGGCCGGCGAGGTGTCGATCTGAAATCTGTTAAAACCTGGCCGATTTCCGGGATTATTTGTACGTAATATCCTGTTTTTTACGAATATACTAGCGATGTGTGATGTTTCTTGTATTGTTGCTGACGCTCTGCGGGTCTTTCGGGGGCTTTCTGGCGAACGCTCAGGAGCCGGGCTCTGTTCTTTTGGCGGCGGAGCCGTTTAACGAAGGCGTTACTTCTTTGAATGGAGCCAACGGAGGAACGGGCTGGCTTGGCGGCTGGCAGGTTCAGAACGGCGACGTTACCGTTCCGGGCTACAACATCTCCGGGGCAACGCCTCTCGTGTACTCCGGCCTCTCGGAGAGCCCTGGATACGCGATTGGAGGCATCGGGTGGCAGTCATCCGGGCGGCTGCTGGATACCGGCGCGAGTGGCGTGTTCTCTCCTTATCTGGAAAACGGCCTGATCGGCAGAACCGGCCAGACGCTCTGGTTCTCACTCCTGATGCGGAGGGATATCGATACCGGAGATACATCGTCGGTCACGCTCCACGCCGGCAATCCGCCATGGTGGGTCAACGCGCCGGGAATTTCCGTGGGGTATTTCGGTTCCGGGTCGGACTCCGCCGGGACTCGTTACTGGTCCCTGAACGTGGACAACGTGATTCACCGGAGCGCCGTTCCCGTCATCGCCGGGCAGGCCGTATTCCTCACTGTTCAGATCGCATTCGGAGCCACCTCCACCGTCAGCCTGTACGTCAACCCGCCCCTGAATGCCTTGCCCGCGGCGCCCGGCGCGCAGGCGATCACGTCAAACCCGGTTGGTTTTCAGAGTGTGGCGTTTTATGGCGGTTCAGGGACCCGAGAGACATCGATTGACGGCCTTCGATTCGCTTCGAGCTACGCGGCGCTGATCGACGGTACGGCACCGCCGCCCGCCGCCCCGTCGAACTTCTCCGCCACTCCCGGCGACGGAAACGCGACTCTGTCCTGGAGCGCCGTATCGGGAGCAACCAGCTACAGCGTCTACCGAATCGTCGGCGGCGTGGCGCAACGGGAGGCCACTACCACCGGAACAAGCCTCGTCGATGGAGGCCTGGCCAACGGCACCGCGTATACCTTTTATGTGGTGGCGACGAATTCCACCGGCGCCAGTGCGCCCTCGTCGCAGGTCACGGTTGTCCCGCGTGGACCCGCGCCGGCCCCGGTTCCCGCTCTCGGGACCAACCTGACCCAACTCGCCGACTACAACCGGGCCTGGCCCTTCGTGGACGCCTTCAAGACCGCCCGGCCCTGGATCTCGCAGGCGCAGGGCTCCTCCTGGGGCCAGGGACCGCCGCTGCAGCTGGATTCGAACGGCTGGATCGCTTCTCTGCAGCCAGGTCAGTACGCCGAGACGATCATGTTTGACAACGCTCTCGATGACCAGCCCAGCTTCCCGAAAGGCCAATACACGCTGCTCTACGACGGCTCGGGGACGCTCGCTTTTGATCTGCAGAGTGCGACGATTGTCAGTCAGACGCCCGGGCGCATGGTCGTGGACGTTCAGGGCGGCCAGAACGGGATTTACCTGATCGAAACCGCCACGGATCCCGCGAACCCCATCCGGAACATCAGATTCATCCTTCCGGGCTTTGAGAGCACGTACCGGACGCAACCCTTTCACCCGCTGTTTCTGCAGCGTTTGCAGCCATACAAGGTACTGCGCTTCATGGAATGGATGTGGACCAACGGGTCCGCCATGGAGAACTGGTCCGATCGTCCCACGCCTTCGGATTACACGTACTCCTGGCGCGGCGTCCCGCTCGAAGTCATGATCCAGCTCGTCAATCAGCTCGGAGTGAAGCCGTGGTTCAACATACCCGCCAGAGCCACGGACGATTTCATGCGCCAGTTCGCGGCCGTGATCGGAGGCAGCCTCGATCTGTCCCTGTCCTTCTTCCTTGAGTACTCCAATGAAACCTGGAATTCGATGTTTTCGCAGCACGCCTATGTCGAGTCGCAGGGCCTGGCTTTGGGGCTGAGCGCGGATCCGACGCTGGCCGCTGCTTACTACACGGCCTATCGTTCCGTGCAGATGTTTCGGATTTTTCAGTCCGTGCTGGGCAGTTCATCGCGAATGACGCGCATTCTCGCGTCGCAGGCCGAAAACTCCTGGCTCTCCGATCGGACCCTCGGATTTCAGAATGCGTTTGCCAGTGCGGATGCGCTCGCGATCGCGCCGTACTTCAACTGCAGCGATGCGGCGACGGGAGGTTTCGGCGTGCTCGGCGATCCCGCCACCGCCGACCAGGTCTCTCAGATGACGGTGGATCAGGTGGACGATATCCAGTTGGCGCATATTAATGGCTGCGCCAGACAGGAGATGATTTCCAGTTCCTCGGTGGCTTCAAAATACGGATTGAAAATGATCGGCTACGAAGGCGGCCAGTCGCTGGTCGGGTATAACGGCGCGGAGAACAATATCGCCCTCACCGCGCTGTTCAAAGCCGTAAACCAGGGATCCCGGATGGCGTCGCTCTATGCCCAATACTTCGCCAATTGGGTGGCCGCCGGCGGCGATCTCTTTGTCCATTACAGCGACATGGGCGCGTACGCCCGGCTCGGCAACTTCGGAACGCTGGAATATCAGGACCAGGATCCATCCACGTCGCCCAAATATCAGGCGATGACCGCGTTCGCCGCCCAGCATCCGTAATTGGGAAGATGACTCATTTGACACGCATGCTGCCGAAACGCATGCATGCCACAAGGACCTCTCTATCTTCGGCTGCCCACTTCGTTGTCGAATTGCCCCGGTCCGTGTTGGCGGAACTCACAGAGCAGGAAATGGACCCATTCTCGTCCCCGGTCGGCTCACAGGGACCACCGTGAAAGTACCATTCCGCACTCTGATATGATGCTCAACTCGTGACGAGGATTCTAACCGACGCTGAGATCATGGAGCTATTAACCGAGCGGAAGCGACTCCCGCAAGGATGGAGATCACAGCTTGAGCCCAAGAGGAAATCGGATACGCGGTATGCGCAGAAGACCATCAAAGTGATCGGAGACGCGGCGCACGAGTTCGCCCTTACGGTCCGCACATCCGTCGATTTTTTGACCGATTTCTCAGTGATCCTATCACTTGTTGAGAATGGCCACGAATACAATTTGGTTCGCCATAACGGGAACCATAAGGCCGATCACACCAACACCATCGAGAAACGGCAAGGGCTTCCTAACTCGATTCTCAGGAATGCTTTCCATATTCACCAGGCCACGCAACGGTACCAGGAGAGTGGACGGAGCATAGATAGCTACGCTGAGGCCACGTCATTGTACAATACTCTTGACGGTGCGTTGGACCTCATGGTGTCCAGCTACGGGTTCGTGATCGAAGCCGCCGCTACGTTTCTGCCGTTGTTCGATGTGGATGACAAGAAATGACAAACCTCGACGTGGAACGAACGTTCAAGCAAATGGCGTGCGCACGGGTCGAATTGGCCCCGGATGGACCGGACAAGTTCGTCGTCCACACGCCGTTCAAGTTTGACGATGGCGACCATTTCGTAGTCATTTTGAAGAAGACGGCGAGTGGCTGGGTCCTGACGGACGAAGGCCACACGTTGATGCACCTGACCTATTCCGGGTTTCGGATGAACGAACCACGTGCGGCGATGGTAGCGCGCACTCTTCGCGCGGCAGAGGTCGAGAACCTCGGCGGTGAGCTGAGGCTCCCAGTGTTTAATGATGATTTTGGCGATGCGCTGTTCGACTTTCTGCAAGCGCTCACCAGGGTGACAGAGATCACTAAGTGGACCCGAGAACAGGTCCGTTCTACATTTGCGGCTGATTTTCGAGAGCTTATATCCGCTATCCTGCCGCCGAGCCGTATACAGTTCGACTACGCAGACCCGGCGCATGACTTGGATGGGAAGTACAAAGTAGATTGTAAGGTGAACGGGATGGCGCGCCCGTTGTACATCTTCGCTGTGGGAAGCGATGGGTCGTGCAAGGATGCAACGATTTCAATCCACCAACTCCGGGAATGGGACAATGAATTCGATAGCATGGCTATCTTCCAGGATCAAAGTTCGATATCGAGGGCCACATTGGCAAGATTTTCGGACGTAGTCGGCAAGCAGTTCTCATCAATAAGGGTCAGAGATGAAATCGCTGACTATCTTAGAAGTCATGTGCCCGGGCTGAACGGTGAAGCCCGTCCGGGTACATCCATCCATTAGTGTCTTCTCTTTCCACCGCGCTTTGAGCTTTGCCGTAGGTGTCACGCTTGACATTCTTACTTCCCGGTCGATACGCCCGAGTGAGCCGCTTGTCAATGATCTGGCGCACGGCAGTATCGAACCTGACCGCATCTCCCATTGGCGCGCCGTCTTCCCCTTGGGGTTGTTGTAGCGGAACATCTGTTCATCGAGATAGCGGAACAGGTGGAAAGGTTCTACGCTGACATACGTGCCGTTCAAGCCGTGCTTCACAAGTTACTGCGGCCACCCTCGGAGGTTTACCCGAGCAGATATTGATCGAGATCCGAATTTGACGATTGGTAACGACGTTTCTGCAGGTGACCGCTTTTACACCGAGACGAACGAGCGGGTAAGCTCCTTGGCGGAATGGAACCTCCGAGCGTTGCATCGGAAGCTGCCGTCGTGGGGGCCTATGTCGTTGCGTGGAACGACCGCTCATCTTCTGGGCCGGCTTGGCAATTATGTGAGCTATCACCTTCACGACCGGCTTCACGAGTCGTTGGGAACGCGCGCGCCGGAGAGCCGACCGGTCGAGCACAAGCCGACGGCAAACGCGACGGTAACGTCGTTGCTGCGGCCTGGCGGACTACACCGTCGCTACGCCGGGCGCGAGGCGGCAATCTTAGGTTCCCGACGCCCGCGAACGGCTTACATCGGCGGACCTAGATCTCCTGCCGGTCAGCGTGGCATTAATCGGCAGGGCCTTACGGGACACCAGCCGCAACGGTAGGGAACGCCGGCCTGGCCTCAATTCAACCCGCGCTCCCAGGCCTGCAATCGCCGCCGAAGTTCGGCGGCCCGGCCGGGCTCGCGCGTGATCATGTTAACCCGCTCGGCGGGGTCTTCTTTGAGGTTCACGAGCCAGTCTTCTGTTCCCGCCGGCGCATCCAGAGCTTCGCGCGGATTGTGGAGGAACTTCCAGTCACCCTCCCGGATGCACGATTGGCCGTCGTAGCCCCAGAACCCGGCATCGTGAGGCGAGGCCCCGCCCTCAAGCACCATCGGGGAAATGTCGAGACCGTCGACACCGCTCGGAGGACTGCCGCCGGCCCACTTCAACACCGTGGGCATTACGTCCATTCCCATCCCGAGCGCGTCCACCACCCGGCCTGCCGGAATGTGACCCGGCCAGCGCATGATCG
This sequence comes from Bryobacteraceae bacterium, assembly GCA_035547415.1. Lineage (GTDB taxonomy): Bacteria > Acidobacteriota > Terriglobia > Bryobacterales > Bryobacteraceae > BOG-234. Next base: position 6,555 of record DASZUZ010000883.1, read on the forward strand.
CCGGAACCCGGGTTCCGCCTTCGAACAAGCTGCCTTTGTATCCGCGGAAGATGCCGTTGCTGCCGCCGTGATACGGCCGCCCGCGATGGTCCGCGCGGACCTCCAGCGTGGACCCGTTGTCGCTCTGGAAATATACGATTGTGTTTTTCAGTTGCCGCGCGTCGAGCGTATCGAGCACCGCGCCGATCCCTTCGTCCAGCGCGGCGACGCTGGCGGCGTGCAGCCTGCGGTCGCGGTCCATTGATGCCGGGAAGCGCTCCACATACCGCTGCGGCGCCATCATGGGATAGTGCGGCGCGCCGTACGCGAGGTAGAGGAAGAAGGGCCGCGACGCGCTCTGCCGCCCGATGAACGCCTTCGCTTCGCGCGTCAATAACTCGGTCTGATACGCCGGCTCTTCCCAGACTTCCCGGTCGTTGCGCCAGAGGTCGTGGAAGATCGGCTGGCCTCCGAGCGTGTAGAAGCGATGCGAGAAATAATCGATCCACCCGGAATAAAAGCCGAAGAACTCGTCGAAGCCCTGCGCCAGCGGCCGGCTGTCCGGCGCGCTGCCGAGATGCCACTTCCCGATCGCTGCCGTGCGATACCCGAGCGCCTTGAGTTCGCTCGCCAGCGTGTGTTCGCCGCGCTTGAGGCCGGGCACGTCGAAATTGGGCTTGGAGAACAGGATCTGCGGGATGCCGGCCCGCTGTGGATACTTTCCCGTCAGGACGGAAGCGCGCGACGGCGAGCACACCGGCGAGTTCGCGTGCCAGTTCGTGAAGCGCACTCCCGCCGCGGCCAGACGATCCAGATTCGGCGTCTTGACGTCCGCGGCGCCGAAACAGCCCACGTCGCCGATTCCCTGGTCATCCGATAAAATCACGACAACGTTCGGTCGTGCCTCCGGCCGAGCTACCTGAAGAGCCGCCCCGGCAAGCGATTGTAGAAATTCCCGTCGTAGCATCCCATTTCCCCCTGATGATGGACGTGTTACGCCGGCAGGACCGGCAGACTCCGGCGCCATGCGAGCAGGCGCTCCGACATCTCTTTGGCGCGCTTCGGATCCCTGGCCGCAAGATTCTCGCGCTCCCCTTCATCGCGCGCCAGATCGTAGAGCTCCGGATTCGATCCGTCCGCGTTGATCAGCGCCTTCCAGTTACCGCTGCGCATCGCGCAATTCGGGCTGCGGTCCCACTTCTTCCCGGGATACTGATAGTTCTCGTCGCGTCCGTATTCCCAATACAGATCGCCGCGCTTCGCGCGGGGCCGCCCGAGAAACGCCTGCGAGACATCTTCGCCGTCGAACTTTACCGAAGGAGGCGTGACGCCCGCCATCTTGCAGAACGTGGGGAAGAAGTCGACCGCGCAGATGACGCTCTCTTTGTCGACCTTGCCCGCCGGGATCCGTCCCGGCTGCCGCACGATCAGCGGCTCGCGGATGCCGCCCTCGTAAAGGCTCCACTTGCGGCCCCGGAGGCCGGCGGTGCTGCCGGGAGGCTCCACGCCTTCCTTGTAATAATAAGGCCACGCCGTGGGACCGTTGTCGCTGAGGAAGACGATCAGGGTGTCATTGGTCAGCCCTTCCTTGTCCACCGCTTCGATGAGGCGCCCGATCTGCCGGTCCATTTCATCGAGCACGGCGTAGAACTGCTGGAGATACTTGTTCGCCGAGTATTTGCTGTACTTCGCCATCAGCTCAGGTTTCGGGTCGAACGGATCGTGGATGTCGTTCGGCCAGAAATGCAGATAGAAGGGCCGGTCCCGATGGCGCTTGATGAAGTCGATACTGCGATCCACGAACATTCCGGAAGTCTCGGCCTTGGTTCCGTGGATGATCTTGCCCTGCCCCAGCTTTTCGCTCATTTGCGAGAGTTTGTCGTTCCAGAGGACGCGGTCGCCGAGCCCCTCGAAGCTGGTGAACGCCTCGTCGAAGCCGTAATCGGTGGGATGCGGCGCGTCGCCGACGTCGCGGCCGCCGCCCATGTGCCACTTGCCGAAATGCCCGGTGGCATATCCGGCCTGCTGGAATGTTCGCGCGATCGACGGCGCCTTCGGGTCGAGATAGTCCCGCATCCCGTGCTGACGGTTCTTCGCGCGCGAGTCGAGGTAGGAATTGATGAGGTGGCGGGACGGATACTGCCCCGTCGTAATCCCGACACGAGATGGAGAGCACACCGGCGAGGCAACATACCCCTGCGTGAACCGGACTCCCTGTGACGCGAGGCGGTCGATGTTCGGCGTCTGCACCTCACACCCGTAGACGCTCAGATCGCCGTAGCCCAGATCGTCGGACAGGATCATGATGATGTTGGGCCGCCGCTGCGCCGCCTTCACCAGACTGCCCGCCGCCGCGCCAGCCAGGCATGTTTGGACAAATTCTCTTCGACTCGTCATCGGAACGCTGTCTCCTCGCCAGACTCTGGTTATCTTGAAACAATAAGTGTAGGAACAGCATCTCGCCCGCGGCAAATTTGTCACGCGGAGTCACCAAAGAAACCGTCAGGGGCCGCACGGGGACCGCAGGTCTCGGGGGTGTTTAGGAGCGGTGCCAGGTGGCGCCGACCTTTTCAATCCCCTTCTCATCGGGGAACCTTCTCGAACGACAGTTGATACGACCGCTCCGGTGGTCACCCTGAAGCTGTTTCAATCCCCTTCTCATCGGGGAACCTTCTCGAACCCGTTGTGCGAGGACTGCGCCTCACTGCACATGATGTGTTTCAATCCCCTTCTCATCGGGGAACCTTCTCGAACGGAGGTGGATAACCCGGGCGCAGTTATCATCGGCAGCATGTTTCAATCCCCTTCTCATCGGGGAACCTTCTCGAACTTGCCAAAGTGCCGCGCCGGGATCGGGACAGAGTACGTGTGTTTCAATCCCCTTCTCATCGGGGAACCTTCTCGAACGAAAAGAAGAAGAGGAATTCAACCGTCAGCAGGAGCTGGTTTCAATCCCCTTCTCATCGGGGAACCTTCTCGAACACTCAGACCGCGCCAATCAGCGAAGCGCGCAGGTTCAAGTTTCAATCCCCTTCTCATCGGGGAACCTTCTCGAACAATTCCGGGTATACGTCATGTATTCCCGCTCGGAAGTCAAGTTTC
>DASZUZ010000884.1:0-2399 GCA_035547415.1 Bryobacteraceae bacterium
GCGGCGCGGGGAGATATTCGTCGAGGCCGTAAAACGCAGGGTTCTGGCCGGTAGCAATCAGGACGGCGATCAAGCGGCGGCCCCTCCCGCAATCCGCCAGGAGATGGCGCGCCAGAGAAACACAATATTCCCGACGAAATAGCGCCGCCACATCCGCCGCGGCTCGTTCATGAATCGGTAAAACCACTCCATGCCGATCTCGCGCATCCAGACCGGAGCGCGTGGAATGCGCCCGGAATAGAAGTCAAACAGTCCACCGACGCCGATCGACACGGGCACGCGCAGTTGTTCCAGATGTTCGCGAATCCACTTGTCCTGTTTGGGCGCTCCGAAGGCCACCAGAAGAACGTCGGCTCTGGACTCGCGAATCTTTCCGACGACGTCCTGTGTTTCTTCCGGCCCGAAATAGCCATGCCGGTAACCACGCACCTCGAGCGTCGGGTAATGCTCGGAAATCCAGTTCGCCACGTCGTCAGGTACGCCCGGTCTGCCACCGAGCAGGTAAAGTCCGAGCCTCTGCCGTTCCATTTCGGCGCAAAGGCGAGGGAACAGGTCGGTGCCATTGACGTTCTGACGGATATTCGTGTTCAGGATGCGGCCCGCCAGTTTGATCCCGATGCCGTCCGCAAGCACAGTGCCGCAATGGCGAAGAAGCTCGCGGTAAGCGCGATCGCGATACGCGATGTTCACGCAGTCGGCATTGACGAAGCACACCTGCGAAGGCCTGCCGGCTTTCACGTTCCCCGTGATCGAGCTAATGGCTTCGTCCATGGTCAGGTTATTGACGGGGATCCCGAGGAGATCGATGCGATCGGGGGCCAGTTCGACGCCCCGGCCGAAAAAGGCTGCCGGGAGTGCGCGTAATCCGATGGCGAGATCGCCCGCCAGCGAATGTGTGTCCAGGTATTCGGAGTCTGTTTCAAATTCTCCGCCGTAGGCGATGTTGGCTCTCTGCCGAATCCACCAGAGGCAGACTAAACCGGGCCGGATCGCGAACCGGCGCCAGGCATTGCGATCGGCTGCCGTCACGTCGCAGGGAGAAATCGCTCGCGGCCCCACCAGTGACATATCCCCCCGGAGCACGTTCAGGAGAGCCGGCAAGCCGCGCAGGGGACCCGATGTAAAGGCGAGTTGATGGTACGTGCATGCCCATCGTCCGAGCTTCGGGATTCGCGCGATTCCACCTCCGCGGAGCCGTACCGCAATCAGAAGAGCAACCAGCAACGGCGAAAAGGCGGCGAGGAGCGCCAGGCTGAATACGACGTCCACGATCCGCTTGATACCGGTGACAACTTGCACCCAGGCGAGCCATGCGCTGCCGCCCAGCACCCGGCTGATCTGCTTTCTGCGAATGCCGGATCGTGAAAAACGGCGGTCGAGATCCGTAATCAGCGCCTGTCGGTTACTGCCGCGCAAGCCCTTGTTTTCGACCTGAGGCTGCATCATAGATCCGAAATCAGTAGGCGCCTTTGCCAAGAAGAATCGCCGGCGCGGTTTTCAAAAGGAGGACGACATCGAGCCACAGGCTCTGGCTTTCGATGTATTGAATATCCAACTCGACCTGGCGTTCGAAAGGGATGTCTCCGCGTCCGCTGACCTGCCAGATGCAGGTCAGGCCGGGTTTTACGTCGAGTCTGCGCCCGTCTCGCAGCGAATACAGAGCGACTTCGCGCGGCACCGGCGGGCGAGGCCCGACCAGGGACATATCGCCCTTGAGCACGCACCAGAACTGCGGTAATTCATCGAGACTCGTCGCCCGCAGGATACGGCCAATCCACGTGACCCGCGGGTCGCGTTTCATCTTGAACGTGATACCCGATGCATGCTGATTTTGCGCCAGTAACTTGTCTTTCAGCGCTTCGGCGTTGATCACCATGGACCGGAACTTGGGAAACCGGAACTCCTGGCCCCACTGACCGACTCTCATTTGCCAGAAAAGGGCGGGGCCGCCGTCCGTCAGCCTGATCAGTCCTGAAATGACGAAAAAGAGGGGGGTCAGCAGGACCAGCATCGAGGCGGAGATTGCGATGTCGAGCAGCCGTTTGAAAGCGCGTGAGCCGCCGACGACGAGCTTCCACAAGTACTTCTTGCGCAGGTACTTCCACTTCGAAGTGCCGCCGGAAACGCCATAGCGTTCATGCAGTACCTCGATCAGGTCGAGGCGTAGCCGAACGGGGTCGGTCAGGATGGTGGGGCGTTCCGAATCGCGAGCTGGAGACGGGCTGGACATCGTGCGATTCACTACAGGATTAGCAGAGATGCAGGAAGTGCGCTACCAACCAAAGTTATAATTGCGGGCCGCCTCTTTCTTCGCTAGTGTACCTCTTTGGGGGAAGTTTAGTACGCTGGTATACATCTGTATCCAAAAGCGTACTGCTCTGGCTGGTGAGAAATGTGTC
>DASZUZ010000885.1:0-5223 GCA_035547415.1 Bryobacteraceae bacterium
CGTGCCGGGATTCATGAAGCATGTATCGACTCCATTCGCCAGCAGCGTTCGAAGAAGAGACTCGGCGCCCGTCACTGTCGCAGGATACTATTGCCCGACATTGTCATCGGGTCATCGCGAATTCAGCACGCGGACCGGACCGGAGTTTTTGCGGGAAACCTGCCGTGACGAATCCCGCACCTTCAGGGCTGCCGGAAGCCGGATGGTGGACATCTGCTCGCGATCACGCCCGTTTTCGATGCGATCGAGAAGAATTTCGGCAGCCTTGAAACCGATGTCGTACGCCGGCTGCACGATGGTTGTGATTGCCGGCGAAAAAAGATCGTCCACGGTCAGTTCATCGAAGGTGAGGAACCCGATGTCTTCCGGGGTTCGGAGTCCGCAGGCGCGCATGCCGCGAAGAGCACCCAGCGCGGTCGGACCGTTGGTGCAAATGATAGCGTCCGGTCGGGACGCCGGATCGGTGAGCCGTTCCTGGCACATGGCGGTCATGTCCTGCGGCCGCAGATTGCCCTGCCAGATGAGATCTTCCGACACCGCGATCCCGGCGCGTTCGAGGCTGTGTTCGTAGCCCTGCAGGCGCCGGCGTTCGTTCTTCAGGCCGAGCGGACCGGTCATAATCGCGATCCGGCGGTAGCCCATCGAAATCAGATGATCGGTACCCATTTCGGCGGCGGCGATATCGTCCACCGAAACGGAATCGACCGCGATGCGGTCGGGCACGCGGTCGAGACAAACGACGGGGATACCGGCTTCGATCATGCGCGACATCTGATTCATCGGAGTGGGCGCGGCCGCGATAACGAGGAGAATTCCCTCCGTCTGCTGTGACCGCAGCAAAGAAAGCAACTCCCGCTGGCGGTCGGCGCTTTCGAAAGAGTTCACCGCGATGAGCGAGTAGCCTTTTTCGCGCGCGGCCATCTCCGCCCCGTGAATGATCTGGGGGAAGAAGGAGATGGTCATGTCCGGGACGATGATGCCGAGGGTGCGGGTCCGGCTCGTCTTGAGGCTCCGCGCCACGTGGTTCGGGTGATAGTCCAGATCCCGAATCGCCGCCAGCACCTTCAGGCGCAGCGGTTCACTTACCGGAACCGATCCCGTAATCACATGCGAGACAGTCCCGACCGAAACGCCCGCCCGGTCCGCGACTTCTTTAATGGTCGGCATGAGATTGTTCGGCGTGATTGAGATCCGGTGGGATGTCAACCACGCGAAAACGACTTAATACTTTTTCAGCCACACGTTGCGGATGCTGATTTTCCCCGTTCCTTCGATCTCGAATCCGATCAGACCGGACTTGCGGAACTTCGTTTTGTCGTCATCGATCAGCACGGACATGACATGCCCATTAACAATGTGGGTCATGGTGTTGCCCCGGGCAATCAGATGCAACTGGTTCCAGTCTTCGATCTTCACGTAGCCCGCAAGTTCGTCCGGATTGCCCACCATCGCGAGCAGCCGGGGATTCTTGCCTTCTTCGGTATGCACCACCTGACCGCGCCAGGCGATGATGCCGCGGCCGGTAGCCTGTTCATAGAACTGGCCGGTGTAGCGGTTGCGGCCGTCGAAATCGAACTGGGCACCCAGCATGTCCCATTTCGCCTGGGAGGCGCGGGACGGCGGTGTTCCACGCGGAGCGCCGCCGGGGCAGGCTCCCTGCGGACCGCGCCCGCGGCCGCCGCCAAGGCCCTGGCCTTCGGGTCTCGGCGGGAGGATAGCGCCGCGATACTGCACGCCGCTGTTGACGTTCGCGCCTTCGCCTTTCATCTCCAGCTTCATTTCGAAGTCGCCGGGTTCCCCGCCCTGCCAGATGAGATAAATGGTGCCCGTCGGCTTTTCGCAGGTCGATTCGACGACAATCGCGCCATTCTCGACTTTCCAGTAGTTGAAATCGCCGTCCCATCCTTTCAGCGTGGCGCCATCGAACATCTGCGTCCAGCCGGCGTTATCGTTGAAATCAATCGGGTCCGGCTGCCGGAAACCGGTGAATCCGCCACGTCCCCGCCCGGGCCCGCGGCCAGCCGGCTGCTGCGTCAGGGCCGGGATCGCGCAGGCCAACACCGCCGTCGCGGCCACAATCGTCTTTATCGCTTTCATGCCGTCCTCGCTTTCTCCCACTGACGCGACTTCGCCGACTTCAGAACGGCATCCGTCACATAGTCCGTCTTCAGGCCATCGCGGAATGTCGGCGCCGCGCTCTTGCCTTCGCCCGCGGCTATCAGGAAATCCGCCGCCTGGTGCACAAAAGAGTGCTCGTATCCGATCTGGAGACCCGGTACCCACCAATGGCTCATGTAAGGATGCTCGCTGTCGGTGATGTGGATGTCCTTCCACCCGCGCAGTTTGCCTTCGTCGCGATGGTCGAAATATTCGAGCCGGTGCAGATCGTGCAGATCCCACTTGATCGACGCCTTTTCGCCATTGATTTCGAAGGTGTAAAGAGCCTTGTGGCCGCGGGCGTAACGAGTCGCCTCGAAGGTGGCCAGGGATCCGTTCTCGAATCGTGCGAGAAAGAGGCTGGCGTCGTCGATGTGGACCGGCTCTTCCTTGCCGGTCAGGCTGTGTTTGCGGGATTTAATGAAGGTCTCCGTCATGGCGGTGACCTCCTGAATCTGGCCGTTCAGCCACATCGCGGTGTCGATGTTGTGCGCGAGCAGATCGCCGGTGACGCCGCTGCCCGAAACGCTGGCATCCAGACGCCAGAGACCCTGCCCGCCCTGCGGCAGATCGGCCGAGATGGTCCAGTCCTGCAGAAAAACGGTCCGATAGTGAAAAATGCGCCCGAGCCGGCCTTCATCGATCAGTTGCTTCGCGAGCGTAACGGCGGGGACGCGGCGGTAGTTGTACCAGACGGAATTCAGAACTTTGGCGTCTTCGACGGCCTTGACCATCGCCTCGGATTCCGCGGGATTCCGGCCGAGCGGTTTCTCGCACATGACCATTTTGCCGGCCTGCGCCGCCGCGATCGCGATTTCCGCGTGGGTATCGTTGGGACTCGCGATGTCGATGAGATCGATGTCCTTCGAATCGACCAGACGCCGCCAGTCCGTTTCGAAAGACTCGTAGCCCCAGCGGTCCGCGAAGGCTTTGGCCTTTTCCGGATTCCGCGCCGCGACTGCCTTCAGTACCGGCTCAAAGGGCAGGTCGAAAAAGTTGGGAGCTTTGCGGAACGCGTTCGAATGCGTGCGGCCCATGAAGCCGTAGCCGACCACGCCGATGTTCAGTTTCTTCTTCATGGCGATCAATCCCACCCGTGCGCGTTGCGGACAGCGATCATGGTGCGGAGGACGTCGTTCCAGGTCTTCTGGTCGAGCATCACGGCGTTCGGGAACATGCAGCCGTCCCAGCAGATGTGCTGGAAGGCTCGGGTCACGTTGCCCTGATCGTCACGCATCCAGGCTCCGGCGTCACGAACCACATCGAGCTTGCCATGGGGATCGGTCGCCTGGCAGTGCCGGCCGGTCTTGTCGTGTGAACCCGAGCCCTTTACCGTGCCGTCGTTCTGCGCCACGTGGAAATCGAAGGTCCAGGGCCGAAGCGCCCGGGCCATCTCGCGATAGGCAGAGGCTAGCCGGTCGCCGTCGGACCAGTCGAAATTATCGGGGAGCAGCCGGTCTTCCGGCGCGTTATAGCCCATCGTGAACAGCATGGTGTGGGCCATGTCGGCCTGGAAGCCGACAGTTTTCGGCATGTTCACCTGCTCGAGCAGTTCCACGTTGCGCCGCCAGCTATGCATGCCGCCCCAGCAGATCTCGCCTTCGGCGGCGAGACGTTCGCCGGAGTCTTCGGCGATTTTGCCGGCTTCCCGGAAAGTGGCCGCGATCTTCTTCGTATTGCCGGCGGGGTCCTTCGACCATTCATCCACGCCCGTGGCCGAATCGATGCGGATCACGCCGTACTGCCGGATGCCCAACTCGCGCAGCTTTTTGCCGATCCGGCAGGCCTTTTTCACCTGCGTCAAAAAGCGCCCGCGCTCTTCTTCATTGCCCATCGCGGAACCGCCGCCCGTGGGCGGCCAGACCGGCGCCACGAGCGAACCGGCGCGCAGGTTTTTCGCGCGAAGCTTGTCGGCCAGCTTCGCCAGATCGTCATCCGTGGAATCGATGTCCGTGTGCGGCAGCGAGAGAAACAGATCGACGCCATCGAATCTGACTCCGTCGACTTCGGCGGCGGCGGTCAGGTTCAGCATCGTATCGAGATCGATGGGCGGCTCGGAATCAGGACCCTTTCCGACCAGCCCCGGCCACATGGCGTTGTGGAGCGCGGGATAACGGTGGAGTGTGCTCATACGTGGAAGTTGAAACGTCTCAAGCTCCCGATGAGCGTATCCTGGAAACCCTCCGTTGTCAAACCAACGCGCCGGCCAGCATCTGCCCGCCTAACGCGGCCAGCAGAGCCCCCAGGCCGAGGAAAGTACCGAACGGCAACTGGTAAGTGGCTGCGTCTTTCGAAGCCAGCCTGATATAGGTCAGGCCAACAATCGAACCGACAACCGAGCCCACGATCACGGTGAAGAGCACACCGCGGATCCCGAGAAAGGCGCCAACGGCGGCGATCATCTTCACATCCCCGAACCCGAGTCCCTCTTTGTGCCGGAGTTTCTCGAACGCCCAGCCGAGGAACCAGAGCCCCGCAGCCGGCAGAAACGCGCCGAACAGCGCTTCGCCAACGGACGACGCGCGCGACCCCAGCCGGAAGCCGGCCAGTTCGGCGATGATCGCGAAGGTTGAATCCGGGACCACCACGAAGGGCGAAAAGGCCAGCCCGATCAGCAGTCCGCCAATGGTGAACTCATCCGGCAGGATCAAGGTATCGAGATCGCTGAAGATCAGGCCAATGATAATCGCCGCGAAGATGCAGTATTTCAGGGTCGCCAGGCTGAGTCCGAAATGACCCGCAAACCAGGCAAAGCTCGCGCCGGTCAGCAGTTCCACCAGCGGGTAACGCCAGTGGATGGGCGCCCGGCAGGCTCGACATCGTCCGCCCAGAATGACGTAGCTCAGTACGGGGACGTTGTCGTACCACGAGATCTGGCGGTCGCACAGCGGACATCTCGACCGGGGCGCAACAACGGAAAGATCACGGGGCCACCGGTGAATGCAGACGTTGAGAAAACTCCCGATCAGCAGACCGAAAAATCCGGCCAGAAGGGCTTCAATCATTCGCCCGGTCCAGAGCTCTCTCGTACGCGGCGAGCGTGGCCCGCACCATTCTTTCTTCGCT
>DASZUZ010000886.1:0-2984 GCA_035547415.1 Bryobacteraceae bacterium
CGCCGGTCCGCCTGGAGATCCAGCAGATCATTGACGAGATACCCGCTCGAAGCGACGCAGACAAACGCCAGGAATGCCAGCGTCAGCCTGCTCCATGCGGACCCTCCATCCAGACGATGGGCCGCGAGCAATGGCGCGAGCACGAGCAGATTCTTCAGCCAATGCTGCGGGCGGAGCGGTTTCAGGTAAGTGGCGACGCCGGCCGGCGGGTCTTCGAAAACGCGATCTACATTCGCGGTTTTCGCGATGCCGGTGCGAAGACGCGAGCTGGGATTCACGAGAATGATTTTTCTCGCGGCGGACCACACAGGCAGGTCGGTTTGGCCGTTCCCGGCATAATCGAAGCCGCTCTCCCCGAACTCTCTGATCAGACGATCACGTTTTACTTCATCGGCGAGATTCACCGAGCCGTCACTCGATAGAAGGTGGTCGAAGAGACCGAGATGGTCGGCGACCTTGCGGGCGATCTGGCTGTCGGCGGCAGTTGCAAGCACGAGACGGCGCCCCTGCGCGCGCTGCGTCCGCAGGAACTCCACCAGGTCGGCGCGATACGGCAGCGTGCTGACGTCCAGCGCAACCTCGGCTGCGACGCGATGTTTGAAATACGCGCGGCCTTTCAGCAGCCAGCCAGGCAATTGCAATACGCGCCATGGCTTTTGCTTCAGTAACGCGATCAGCGATTCCAGCAGGAGATCCGTTTTGACAAGCGTGCCATCCAGATCGACCGCGAGCGGGGGCACAACAGGTTGTTCAGGGACGGGCGCCGGCTGAAGCTCTACGAAAATTTCCATATGCCCGCCGTTTCCGTTCAGGAATCAGCAGTTTTCGCGCCAGCGCGCCCGTCGTGTTTTCAAAGAGAGAATGCCCGCGTGGATGCGCGATGAGGCGCAGCGGCTGCGCCAAAGAACTCGCGAATATTGAGCAGGTTTTTGCGGCTACTTGTGGCCGTACTCGAGCTTCGGATACCAGTCCGTGCCGCGTCCTTCAGGTGTGTAGTCCAGCATCTGCCAGAGAGGATCGGCATCGGGCGCGCCGCGCGGATCCTGGCCGGGGTCGGACATTTCGAAGCTCATCTCGCCGCTGTAGAAATGCCGGATCACGCCGCCGCGGCGCGTGAACACGCTGAAGCCGGGCATGTCCGCATCGTCGGCGTTCACGTAGGTGCGCGTGTAATCGCCGGAGCCGTCGGAAACGAACGTGAGATTGGTGAGGCCGCGCTGCTTCTGGAATTCGAGGAGTCGCTCAATCGGCGAGCGGGCCGTCACGGCCATCGCCGCGCGTTCGCGGAGGTTGACCGCGGTGCCGTTCCACGAAGTGATGAATGATGTGCAACTGGGGCAAGCGGCGGCGCGCTTCGGTCCGAACATCATGCTGTAGATCAGCAGCGTGTCTTTGTCGCCGAAGAGATCGGAAAGGCGAAGAGGTCCGGCAGCTGCGGAGAATTCGAAATCCTGCGGGATCGCGCCGCCCGGCGGCAGAGCCCGGCGCTGTTCGGCGACCCGTTCCAGGTGCCGGCGAAGCTCAATCTCCTCCGCCAGCAGCGCATTGCGCGCCGCGCGGTACTCCGCGCTTTCGTTCGGGTAGTGAGCTTTGTTCTTCTGAGCGAGCTGGTTTGCGGGAATGAGATTCGGCATCGCGGGAATGGCCTTCACCCTACGATAACGCCGATCTCTTCTCAGACGCGCGCGCTCAGACTCAGTGCGGCCGCCCGCGAGAGCAGGCCGTACTTCTTCATCCGGTACCGAAGCTTGTCCCGGTTGATCCGCAATAGCCGGGCCGCCTTGAGCTGATTTCCACCCGCCTCGCTCAAAGCCTGCCGAATCAGCCGGATCTCCATACTTTCGATGGGCCCGACCCGGGTCTGAATCGGCGCAGCCTCCTGCTCGGCGGATGGCGTCAGCCGCTCGCCCGCTTTCATGTACTCCGGGAAATCGCTCATTTCCAGCAGGGGGCCATGGGCGATCATGCAAGCGTGCCCGATGACATTCTCCAGTTCGCGAATGTTCCCGGGCCAGTCATACGAGCGAAGCGCTTTGCGAACATCATTCGAAATGCCGTCGACCGATTTGCACAGCCGCTGCGACCAAAGCCGCACGAAGTGATCCGTGAGTTCCTGCAGATCCTCGAAGCGATCCCGCAGAGGCGGCAAGTGCACATCCACCATGGAGAGGCGATAGAACAGGTCCTCCCGGAAAGTCTTTTCCGCCACGGCTTTTCGCAGGTCCTTGTTGGTAGCCGCGACAATTCGGATGTCCACCTTGCGCGTGTTCAATGAGCCGACACGCTGGACCTCCCGGCTCTGGATCACCCGCAGCAGTTTGGCCTGCGTGGCGAGCGGCATGTCCCCGATTTCATCGAGGAACAGGGTGCCGCCGTTTGCAAATTCGATCAGGCCGGTTTTGTCGATCTGCGCGCCGGTGAATGCCCCGCGCACGTGGCCGAACAACTCGCTCTCGAACAGGGTTTCGACAACCGCGGAGCAGTTCAGCACCACATATTGGCCGCGACGGCCGGGGCTGAGGTCATGAAGCGCTTTTGCCGCCAGCTCTTTACCGGTCCCGGTCTCACCGGTCACCAGCACGGTCGTGAAATAAGGGGCAATGCGTTCGATCAGTGCGAGAACGCCGCGCATCGCCGTCCCGGTGCCGATCATGCCGTGGACGTGAGATACGGGTGCTCTGTGGGTATGGTGATTCTCCTCCACACCGGAACTCCAGGTAGCCATCGTAGCCGAACTCATTTTCAACTCCTTCTATGCGACTGCTTTCGCCGGCCGGAACGGCACTCCGGTGGCGCGACTTCTTCTCTTCCAGCGCCACGCCCAATCCGGTTCGGCGCCGGCCGCGCACGCCATCGCGAGCACGCGCTCCGGATCGCCCAGATCGCTCCATCCCACCTGACCCATGCGCAGGGTCGCCAGAGAATTTGCGGCCTTGCTCAGGACGTGGCGGGAAAGATCGCTGGCCGGTATCGACTGATAAACC
>DASZUZ010000887.1:0-2828 GCA_035547415.1 Bryobacteraceae bacterium
CGCGAACTTCCGGGCGTACACGCAGAGTTCATGCTGGTTTTCGCGGCTCAGTACGCTGATCAGGAAGCGGTTGTCCGGAAATTCCACGCACAGGCGTTCCACGGCACGAAGGTCGGCTTTGCCGACAGCATCGCCGGCCAGCCGGAGCGCCGGATTCACGAGATAGCGCACGCCGATCATCACCGAAAGCGGGATATCGGCTTCGCGGCACAAAGGCAGCACGGCATCGCGAATGAACCGCGCCCGCAGGCTGTCTTCCGGATAGGCGAACGTGTCGGGCAGGGAAACGGCCATATAGACCGGCTCCATGCGCCTGACCCATTCAGCAAGGAAGCGGCGAACTTCGGCGAGGGACTTGCCCGATCCATCCGCCGCCACGTCGAAGCCCTTCGACTGCAGGATCTGCCAGTGCTGATCCCATTTGTTGAGGATTCGGTCGAGCCGCAGTACAGGGTGGAATTGCGGATCGCGTTCAGCGCCGCGTTCCCAGGCCGGCGCTTCGTCCGGATCGAGCGGATCGTTGGTCATGACGACCTCGCTGATGCCCGCCAGTTTGAACACGTCTTTGATGTGCGTTTCCAGTTTGCGTGCGGCGAAGAACGCACGCGCCTCCTTCAGATCGCCGCTGGTGGGCAGTCCGAAAGCGTTCAGCACCGCGATCACGCCGCGCGTGGCCTCGGATACAGGCGCATTCTCCACGAACAGCGTCTTCCAGATCAGATCGGCCTTGCCGCCTTTGGAGAGCGCGAAATATTCCGTCGGAGTCACGCTCGACGAGCGGAACAACTCGGCTTCCAGATAGTGGTAAGTGATCAGTTCGTCGATGCCCCAGAGCCCGACGGGCCCCAGCGACGGCATATAGAGGTGGGTGTGGATGTCGACGAACGGGATGGCGCTGAGTTCCTGCTCAACGGTCGCGCGAATCTGGTCAGGGGGAATTGCGGATGAACTCACCCTACTATCACTATCCGATTCCCGCGCATTGCGCAATTCAGATCTGCTGAACCAATCGTTCAGTATTCGTGCTTACAGTAGACTCAGGAACAGTGGCGTGGACGCATACTGCCGGCGGCGCGGTCCATCGATTCGAGGATCTGAAGACCCTGCTGGCGAAGGCGTCGCCGGCGCGCTCCGGCGATGAACTGGCCGGCATCGCGGCGTCATCCGCCGAAGAACGCGTCGCCGCGCAGATGGCGCTGGCCGACCTTCCTCTCAAAACCTTTCGCGAAGATTTCGTGATCCCGTACGAATCCGATGAGGTGACGCGCCTGATCGTGGACGAGCAGGATTCCGAAGCGTTCGCGCCCGTTTCTCATCTGACCGTCGGCGAGTTTCGCGACTGGCTGCTGACGAGCGAGGCGTCGGGAGAAGCGCTGGCGAAACTGGCGCCGGGACTGATGCCCGAGATGGCCGCGGGGGTGTCGAAACTGATGCGCGTGCAGGACCTGATTACGGTCGCGGCGAAAATACGCGTGGTCACGCGGTTTCGGACGACGGTCGGGTTGCCGGGCCGGCTTTCGACGCGGCTTCAGCCGAACCATCCGACGGACGATCCCGCCGGAATCGCCGCCAGCATCCTCGACGGTCTGCTGCTCGAAAGCGGCGACGCGGTGGTCGGAATCAATCCCGTATCGGACAGCGTCGAGAGCGTCATGACCCTGCTGCGGCTCATCGACAAGGTCCGTCTGAAATACGGCATCCCGATCCAGAATTGCGTTCTCGCCCACATTACAACGCAGATGGAAGCGATGCGGCGAGGCGCTCCGGTCGATCTCGTGTTTCAGTCCATCGCGGGAACGGAAGCGGCGAATGCTTCTTTCGGTATCAGCCTTTCGATGCTGGAAGAGGCATGGCACGCGGCCCGTGAACTGAAGCGCGGCGAGATCGGGGACAACGTCATGTACTTCGAGACAGGGCAGGGCAGCGCGCTTTCAGCGAACGCGCATCACGGCGTCGATCAGCAGACCTGCGAGGCACGGGCGTACGCGGTGGCGCGGCATTTCCGGCCGATGCTGGTGAACACGGTGGTCGGGTTCATCGGGCCTGAATATCTGTACGACGGCAAGCAGATCACGCGCGCGGGGCTTGAAGATCACTTCTGCGGCAAACTGCTGGGTCTTCCGATGGGCTGCGATGTCTGCTACACCAACCACGCCGAAGCCGATCAGGACGACCTGGATACGCTGCTGACGCTGCTCGGGGCGGCGGGCGTGAACTACATCATGGGCGTGCCCGGCGGCGACGATGTGATGCTCAGTTACCAGAGCACGTCATTTCACGACGCGCTCTGCCTGCGGTCGCTGCTGAATCTGCGGCCGGCGCCGGAGTTCGAAGAATGGCTGGCCCGGGGGATGCATGAACTGCCGCGTTCGCCCGCGTTGCTCACGGCATGAAGGAACTGCGCCAGTTTACGATGGCCCGCGTGGGTCTCGGACGGGCAGGGAACAGTCTTCCCGTGCGCGAGATGCTCGCTCTGCAACTCGCGCACGCCCGTGCGAAAGATGCGGTTCATTTTCCGTTCGACGCGGGCTCGATCGTTCGGGAACTCGGCGGCATTGCCGTGAAGAGCGCGGCGCGCGACCGCGCCGAATATCTTCGAAGGCCCGATCTCGGCCGGTGGTTAAGTCTGGAATCGCGTGGCGCCATCGAGCGACTTCACGGCCCGTATGATGCCGTCTTCGTCATCTCCGACGGTCTCTCCGCTCCGGGCGTTCATCGTCATGCCGCCGATGTTCTCCGATGCCTGCTGCCTGGGCTCGCCGGCTGGCGGCTCGCGCCGAATATCATCGTGGAGCAGGGCCGGGTCGCGATCGGCGATGACATCGGCG
>DASZUZ010000888.1:0-8037 GCA_035547415.1 Bryobacteraceae bacterium
TGCGCGGCAAGCAGAAGTTTCCGCTCCTGCTCCGGCGTAAGATCGCCGTCGAGCGCCACGTCGTACCGGAATACGACTTCCTCGGGATGAGTCCGGTCCATGGTTACCGTCGTAATCACGCCGCGCAGAGGAATGCCATGACAATCCGCATACATCCGGACCGTCATGCTGACGCAACTGGCCAGCGAGGCTTCGAGTAGATCGTGCGGACGAAAGCCGGAATCGGCGCCGCCCTTTTCGGCGGCCGTATCGGCGACAACCTCGTGCCGGCCATCGGACAGAAGAACCTGATACCGGACGGGCTCACTTGCGGCGCGAACCATCTTTTTATTATCAACGTGCCAGCAGCGCGCTCGCGCCATTCCACAGGATCTGCACGCCGATACAGACGAGCAGAAACGATGACAAGCGCAGGATCACGCTCATGGCCGTCGGACCGAGGATACGCGCCAGCCGGTCTGAAAACCCGTAACACAGGAAAATGCTCAGGGCCACCAGCGCTGACCCGACGACCGCCGCGGGCACGTCCATCAGGTTTGCCCGCGCCCCGTGCGGCGCGTTGGCGCCCAAAGTAATCGCAACCGAGATCGATCCAGGTCCCACCGTGAGCGGCAGAGTCAGAGGATAAAAGGCCTGCCGGAAGATGTCCCGCGACTCCACGTCGCGACGGACTTCCGTGCGTTCGTCGGCGTCTTTGGCCTGCAGCATGTGCCAGCCTGTCGAAATCACGACGAGTCCGCCGCCAACCTGCACCACCGGCAAAGACACCCCGAAGAAAGCCAGGATGTGCGTTCCGACGAGATACGAACCTACAATCAGGAAGAAACTGTTCAGCGCGACGCGTCTCGCCAGAGCGCGCCGGTCGCAGGTCGCGTACTCCTTCGTGAGAGACAGAAAAATCGGGCTTCCTCCCAGCGGGTTCACGATGGGAAAAAGCGCGCTGACGATCAGGAAGATGTTTCGGGCTATCTCGGCCACAGTTCGCGTCCGGGCTCTGTGTATTCAAACAGTATCCCAGCCACGCTGTCGAATCGCGATCATTTCAGAAAGCTGAGTAGATCCGCTTCGTTCACCCGCGGTTCGCCCGGGGCCACATTGTTGAGCCGGCCATCCTTCATCCAGCGCTCCAGTTGATTCACCATGCTGAACAGGTGATCGAAGCTCTGAACATGGAAAAGCAGCGGCTGGTAGTGGTCGATTTCGAAAGTCTGATTGATGGCCCATTCGATCTGCAACGGATACCGCTGCACATCGGGCGATTCGATCGAGTGCTCGAGTTCGCCATGCGAACTCAGCAGCCCGCTGCCGTAGGCCTTCATTCCCTCCGGCGTCTGCATCAGGCCAAACTCGATTGTGAACCAGAAGAACCGCGCCATCGCGCGGACGATGCTGGTCAGCCGCCGCGTTCGCTCGCGCTCGTCACGAATTTCCGCCACCAGTTCCGCGGCCGTATGCGCGCACTCTCCAAACCGCACCAGCGTATCGGCGAACGCCGGGTCCGTGTGCATCGGAACGTGACCGGCAATGTCGTGGAAGATATCTGGCTCCGGAAGGTAATCCAGACTCGCGCCATCGCGGATGGTGACCGTCGTCGGAAATTCACGATTGCGGAGGCAGTCGAAAAAGAGGAACGCCGGGATGTAGCCGCTGACTGGCTTCGCCTGAAACCCCGTCAGCGGGCACAGGAAACGGTTGACATCCGAAATCCGGGGAATGTGATCCGGGTCGAGGCACAGCGATGTTATGCCACGCAGAAAGTGCGGGTTCGCATAGCGCTCCCAACTCGGGATCATGCGGTGGTAGAGCCGCCGCCACACCTCGTGGTCCTCTCTCGTGTAGAGATCCCACTGCTGGGCGATGTAAAACCCAACCACGATTTCATTTTAACACCACAGACAAGTGGTGTTAATGCAGGCGGGCCGCCAGAACACGCGCAATCGGGTCCGCGTCATCCTTTGGAAGCCCAATCACGCCGGCCAGGTACTGCAGCTTGGCAAATACGAATGCCGGCTTCGTCTGGCGCGTCCCGAAGTACCCGCCCATATACGAAATGTATTCCGGATTCTGCAGCGTTGATTTCAGGTCAAGCAGCAGAAATGCCGCCTTCTGCTTGTCGCCGGCGTCGATAATGAACAAGTGATATTTCTTTCCGGCGGACTCGTATTCGCCGAGCGTTCCGCCGGGCAGTTTCGGCTCGTCCAGAATATGGTCCGGAACCACTCTGGCGCTGGTGCGGCCGGCTGCCGGCAGCATGGCGGTGTCGTCTTTTACCGGGGCGGGAGCCGCGGGCGCCTGCTCTGTTTTCGCTGCTGGTTCCCGCGAAGACCCGCAGGCCGTCAACGCAAATGCCGCGACGGGAATCAGCAGTCGCCGCATCAGATTTTCGCCGCGTCCACTTCGCGACCGCCGTACATCGTCTCGTAATACTTCCGGTATTCGCCGCTCCGGCACCGGCGAACCCACTCGGCATTCTGCTGATACCAGGAGATCGTTTCCGCCAGTCCGCGTTCAAACGGGATCTCCGGTCGCCAGCCGAGTTCGGCCGTGATTTTCGTACAATCGACAGCGTAACGGCGATCATGCCCCAACCGGTCCGTCACTCGCGTCAGCAGCGATTCCGGCTTATCCAGGATCTTCAGCAGCAACCGCAACACCTCCACGTTCGGCAGCGGATTTCCTCCGCCGATATGATAGGTTTCCCCCGAACGCCCGCGTTCCAGCACCGCCAATAAAGCACGGCAATTATCCGCAACGTGAATCCAGTCGCGCACCTGCAATCCATCGCCGTAAACCGGGATCGGACGGTCCTCGATTGCGTTCGAAATGGCCAGAGGGAGAAGTTTTTCCGGGAACTGATATGGCCCGTAATTATTGCTCGTGCGCGTCACAATTGCGTCGATGCCGAAGGTGTGCACCGCCGCCCGGACGAAGTGTTCCGCCGCCGTTTTGCTGGCCGCATAGGGGCTGCTGGGTACGAGGGGAGAGTCCTCCCGGAACCACCCGTCGGGAGCCATGTCGCCGCCCACCTCGTCGGTCGAAATGTGAAGGAAACGCTTCACCTTCCGATGCCGCGCGACATCCAGTATCACCTGCGTCCCAAGCACATTGGCCCGCACGAATTCCTCGGCGCTCAGGATGCTCCGGTCCACATGCGACTCGGCCGCGAAATGCACCACCGCATCGCAGTTTTCGGGCATCGCTTCCGACACGGCTTTCGCGTCGCAGACATCGCCAATCACGAGCGAATAATTCGGGCTCTCCGCGACGGGCGCCAGATTATCGAGATTACCGGCGTACGTAAGCTTGTCGAAATTGATAACACGTTTTCCGGCGGGAATGGCTTGCCGGATGAACTCAGATCCGATAAATCCCGCGCCCCCGGTGACGAAAATGGTCATCAGGCGCCCGCCTTCTTCCTTCCGCGAGGCTTCGCGGCAACCGTCTCGGGAGCCGGATCGCCGTTGGGGCTCGCGGCGGCCGCTGGCGCCCCGCCGGTGACATGGTCCAGAACCTGATTGAACAGCGCGGCTTTCCGCGAATCCACTTTCGGCGGCGGAGCCTGCTCGTGCCGGTAATCGTGATCGCTGTGGCAGGTACGGCAGCGAACTTTAGCTGGCTCATCGCCTACCAGCGACACCACTGCGTGGTTCATGATGCGTTTGCACTTTACGCAAAAATCATCGATATCGTCGCCGAGTCTGGCGCGCATGAGAGGCCTCCTTTGTTATGCCTGCGCGGTCTGAGGATCCGCCGCCGGAACCGGCGCGGCAGCATGGGGGTGAGGTTCGGGTATGAACCAGCGGGCTGCCTCGAAACCGACATATTTGCAGATCCGCAAATCGCCGGAAGGCGTCTCCAGAATATCGCCGACGCCAAGAGGGCGCTCCGAATTGCGAAGCAAAGCCCATGCCGCATATTCATTCTCCGCTTCGATCGCATCGGACGCTTCGTAATCCTTCGGCTTCGCATTCGCCGTGCCCGAAACATGCGGAGCCCAGCGGAAGTGCTGGCGTTGCGAGTCCTTCATCCGATGCACGCGGAAGACAGGCATAGATTCTTCATTGTAGTGGAAGAAGCCATACGGCGGAAGACCGCTTCACGCGCCGCCTGCGCCGGGGCTCGTCTTCCGGACGGGGGGCGTTTCGGACTCTCGGCGACACAACGAACTTCAAAGTAAGTCCGTCCGGCCAAAACCCGTCTTATTTAATGTAATTACTTTGTAATCCATCCCGAAATCGGCCCATCAATTTGTATGTTATCCCGCGCCCGCCCGACGCAGTACTGTAACTTACCCCGAGAGCGCAGCTACGGCTATGTATGGAACATCGCGTACCAGGACCAAAAGGCCAGCAAGTAGGCTGTTTTTCTTATTTGGGAGCCCTGCACCCACAGTTATGCTCAAGCTTCCGGAGACCTGCTATGTACGACTGTCGATGGAGATATCATCTGGCCGAAGACCTGCTTCGCAAGGAACTCGAACACGCGCGCCGTCGATTGATATCCTCTCGCGATACCGAGCGGGCACAGTCGATTGCCGGCTTTCGTTCGGCTCTCGAACGATTTAATAATCTCGTTCTCCATTTCGCCGTTCCGGCCGACATCGAATCGCAGATCCCCGCCTCCGAATCCAGGCCGAAGGCGGGTGTGATGGTCGTCGAGGACGAGCCCTCGGTCCTGAATTACATCGCGGGCGCCTTGTCCATGAATGGATACGACGTTTTACCTGCCTCGCGCGCCGATGAGGCGCTTCGCGTCGCGCGCAGTCACCACGGCAACATCGATCTGGTCGTCAGCGATATCAATTTGCCCGAAATGGACGGGACCGAACTCGTCAGCCGCATGCGTCAGGAACGGCTGACCTCACGCGCACTTCTTATGACGGGGAAAACATCGTTCGGAGGCGATCCCGAAACAGGAAGAATGGCGCTTCGGAAGCCGTTTCCACCCGCCGTGCTCATCGAGCGGGTGGAAATGGCTCTTGCGGCCTGACCTAAAACAGACAGCCCTGCGAGTCGTCCATGGCCAACTCGCGCCGCGCCTTCTTTTCCGCTGGCGGCGTGAAGGTGCGCATCAGTTCCAGCATTCGTTGGTGGCACTCCGCAATCTCCACGAGCGCGCTGCACTTCGCGCATCCGCCCCGAATCGCTCCACGCCCGTCTTCAATCGGGTCGAATGAGGGATGCCTCGAGCACTTCCCTCGCCATCGAATCACTCCGATCTTCAGCATCGGTCTGTATCTATTTCGGCCCCTGTCCAGCGGCGAGTTCGCCCCGGAACGCCTCGTCAAGCGTGATGTTATAAGCGGGAAGAATCGTTCCCATGACGGAATCCAGTTGAGTCCGGGCCTTCGAATAAGCGCCCATGGAGGCCACTTCAGCCGACCGCGCCTGCGCCACGTAGCTCTGATACTGAATCACCAGGAAGTTCGTCGACAGCCCCACATTGAAGCGCTCCGTCTCGATCTCGAGCGACTGCTCCTGTAACCGGCGCGCCTGAACCGCAGCCTCGTACGCGGCACGTGTGCGCTGCAGGGTAATCAGCGCATCCTCCACCTGCAGCCGGATCTGATTCTCCAGTTGCCGGGTGCGGACCTGCGTCTGACGTAACTGAATTTCGTCGCGCGCCGCATCGGCCTGCGCCACCCGGTTCCGCAGCGGCAGCGTCAGATTGAGTCCGATCGAGTAAGTCGGATAGTCGCGGCGGAAGATCTGCGAAAGAGAAGCCCCATAGCCTCCGCCGAAGCCGAGCAGCGAGCCATCTCCGGGCGCGACCGAACCGGGCGACACGGCAAATGCCGGATTCCCCGGGCCCGCCAGTCCGCTGTTTGACATATTCCCGACCAGATCCAGTTGCGGCCGGAGCTCGTTTCTGGCGCCCTTCAGCTGAATTTCCGTATTATCGAGCTGCGTCTTCGCGACCAGATAATCAGGCCGGTACTGATAAGCGGTCTGCACAAGCTGCTCCGCCGGCTGATCGGGAATCGGCCGGATGGACAAGGGGTCCGTGGGGACGATACGTGCCTCATGGATGAGCGGGTCCGACGCGGGGTCACGCGTCAGAAAATTCTTCAGGATCAATTCCTGCTGTCGAACGAAGCCTTCGGAATTCACAAGGTCCTGCGTGGCCGCGGCCACCTGCGCCTGCGCGCGCGTGAGTTCCACCGGAGCCAGCGTTCCCTGATCCACCTTGTTGCGGTTGTCTTCGGCCAGACGCTGCGCAGTGGCGAGCGTCTGCTCCTTTACCTTGAGATCTTCGTTCAGGCTGACAAGGTCCGTATACAGGCGGACCACGCCCGCCACCGTAACCATGGCCTGATAACGGAAGACCTCATCCGACATCCTTTCGCTGTTCTTCGCGATCCGGATAAAGCGCCGGTTCAGATCGATGCCGAAACCTCGCAGCAGAGGCTGCGTGACGGTTACTCCAAGACCCGAATTGTAGTAAGGATTGAGCAGATTGCGAACCGAGTTCGCGTCCGTACGCAGATTCTGAAAACCCGCAATCACCTGAGTTCCCGGGCTGAATCCCTGAGAGTAACCGACGTTGCTTGCAACCGTATTCGAGATCAGGGCAGGCGTGCCCGTAATGACAAGGCTGTTCTCGGGCGTTGTCGCGTGCGAAGCCAGAAATTGCCCGACCAGCGCCGGATCGTATTGGGGGATCGCCGGACCGGCCGAAAGCGAAAACGGCCCGGTCGTCGAAAGATTGTCGGTCGCCTGCGCGATGAACTGCGTGTCCGCGACATTGGTCGCGACATTGGTCTGCGGCGTCACACCAGTAGCGGCGGACGTCAGCAGCGGCTCGCCGGGGCCGCCTACGCCGGCAGGCGCCTCGATCGCGCTCAGCGACACGCCGCGCAGGAGGCCGCCGCCTTTGGCGCGCAGAGTGTCGGTCGCGGCGAGGCGAACGGAATAGCGCTCCAGCTCGAGATCCAGATTATTCTCGAGCGCGAGCGCAATCGCGTCCCGCAGCGAGAGATAGATCTGGCCGGCCCGAACCAGATCGTGAAGCCGCTGAGAGTTACGCGTATCGAGGGGAGAAACGGAGCCTGCCTGGTAAGCTCCCATCAGGCCCGAACTATAACTGACGGAGGGCCGCCGATCGACCGCGGGCGCATTCTGCGCCGCCACGGGAGAGACCAGCACGCATGTCATCGCAACCGCAACGGCCCGCGCCGTGCGCTGCGTCATTGTCTCGAAGCTCCCTTTGGAGCACCGCCTGTCATCTCAGCCTTCACCATCGCCCCCTCGCTCACCTCATCGCCGGGATTGACCACCAGCGTCTCGTTGCCCTGCAAACCGCCTGTTACTTCGGTCTCGGCGCCATAATCGCGTCCGATCGTGACGGGCTGCATGTGAATCTTCTTCGTCCCGCCCGAAGCCTCCTGGAGAACCGCCACCTCAATCCCTGAATTCGTCGTGATCAGCGAGTCGCCGGGCACCAGCAAAGGCGGCGATTCGCGGTGACTGCGGAAGCGCACTTCCGCGTACATGCCGGGCAGCAGTCTGCCATCGCGATTTCCCACCTGTACCTCAACCAGCATGGTGCGCGAATTCGGATCGAGTGAATTCGTGGTCCGCGTGACCCGGCCCGGGAACGTGCGTCCGGGGAATTCGTTGACGGTCAATTCGGCCGGCATGCCCACCCGAATCCCGGGAGCATTGGTTTGAGGGACGTTGATCAGAATTCGAATCGTACCAATCTGGGCCATGCGGAACATCTCGTTGCCGTTCGCAGCGAGCGCGCCCCCGATGCTCATGGGAGAGGCCCCCTGCCCTGCCCCGCTTGCCGAGATCAGCGCGCCCGCGTCGATGTTTCGCGCCGTGACGATCCCCGTGAAAGGAGCTTTCACGCTCTTGTAGTCCTGCAACGACACGACGCGATCCAGGTTCGCCTGCGCCTGCCTGACGTTCTCCCCGGCGGCGCGCACGTTCGATTCCTGCGCGGCCACGAGGGCGTCGGCCGTCTTGTAATTCGCCTGCTGCGTGTCGGCGTCCTGACGCGCGACCGCGCCGCGGCTTACCAGGTGGTTATAGC
>DASZUZ010000889.1:0-3977 GCA_035547415.1 Bryobacteraceae bacterium
GTCGCGCGGGCGTGCCGCCTCGCGCTCGAAACACCGCGGGCCGACGGGCACGTGTTCAACATCGCGACCGGGCGCAGAATGAGTGTCTCCGAATGCGCGCAGAAGATGGCCGCCGCGTTGGGCAAGGACCACATCAAACCCGAGATCACCGGGAAATATCGTGTCGGCGATATTCGTCACTGCTACGCGGACATTTCGCTCGCTCGTGATGTTCTCGGTTATGAACCGCAGATGAAGCTGGAAGACGGCATGGTGAACCTCGCGGAATGGCTGTCGCGCCAGACCGCTTTCGACCGGGTGGCCGAGGCGAGACAGGAACTCACGTCGCGCGGCCTGATGGTGTAGGGATGCGTTTTGCCCTGATCAATCCGGCATGGTCTTTCGATGGCAGCATCTATTTCGGATGCCGCGAAGCCCACCTTCCACTGGAATACGGTTACTCGAAAGCTCTGATCGAACGCGCCGGACACGAGGCGGAAATCTTCGACGGCGAACTCGAAGCCGCTATGGATTACCGGCCCGACTTCGCGGTCGTTACCACGGCGCCCAGCTATCTGTTCTGGCGTTGCGCGCCTCCCGAACTGCGGGTTCCGATCGAAACGATCCGCGCCATCGAGGAACCGGTGCGCGGCCGGGGCGGCAGGATCGTCGTGGTCGGGCCGCACTCGTCCACGACGCCGCTGACGACGCTGCGGAAGACCGGCGCGGACCTTGTGGTGATGGGCGAGTGCGAGGAGATCCTTCCCCAACTGGCGGGAGACTGGAATGCGCTCGATTCGGTCTGTTTCGACGGCGTTGTTCGCGGACGGCCTCATGCTTCGAACATGGAAGCGCTGCCCGCTCTGAAATGGGACGACGCCACCGTCGCCCGTCACCTGCATCACCATCATCGATTTGACGCGGCCGCCACACGGCCTGGCGCGGAAATGGAATTCTCCCGGGGATGTCCTTATAACTGCACTTTCTGCGCGAAGCAGAACTTTCGCGATCGTTATCGACGGCGTCCTCTCGAAACGGTGCTGGAAGAACTGGACGCGCTGATCGCGCAGGACATCGAGTACGTTTACTTCATCGACGAGATTTTCCTCCCGAATAAGCCGCTCCTGGACGCGCTGGCGCTCCGACCCGTGAAGTTCGGAATCCAGACTCGCGTGGATCTGTGGAACCGTGACATGCTCGACCTTCTGGGCCATGCGGGCTGTGTTTCGGTGGAAGCGGGCGTGGAAAGTATTTCCGAAGAAGGCCGCGCCATTCTCGACAAGAAATGCCGTCTCAGCACGGACGATCTCGCCGAACGTCTGATCTACGCCAGGGGCCGCATCCCCTTCGTGCAGGCCAACCTGCTGCAGATGGAGAAGGATGATCCTGCAGCCATGCAGGCGTGGCGGCAATACCTGATCGAGCGGGGCGTCTGGGCGAATGAACCGGTTCCATTATTTGCGTATCCCGGTTCACCCGAGTATCAGCGGCGCTGGGGTTCCGAAGACGATGCCGCATGGGAGCGGGCGGTGGACTCCTATCTCGACACGCACTATGCTTTCAGCGACATTCAGAATCAGCGTCCGGTCAGACTGATTCAGCTCGAAGGCAACTCGCGTCAAACGCCCTCGACGTATGGCGCCTGAACAGGGCTGAATGCGCATCCTGATGACCGCCGACGCTGTCGGTGGCGTGTGGACTTACTCGACGAATCTGGCCGCGCGCCTCGAAACGCATGGCATCGAAACTCACCTGGCTCTGATGGGTCCTTCTCCTTCAGAACGTCAGCGGCGGCAGTCTCGCCTTTTCGAGAGCAACTACCGGCTTGAGTGGATGGACGATCCCTGGGCCGATGTCGACGACGCCGGTGAGTGGCTCCTCGGTCTGGCAGACGCGCTCAAGCCCGACATCATTCACCTCAACGGCTATGCTCATGCGGCGCTGCCCTTCCGCGCTCCCAAACTCGTGGTCGCGCATTCCTGCGTGTGTTCATGGTGGCGCGCCGTCCACAATGAGAGCGCCCCTTCGGAATGGGACGAGTACCGGCGGCGGGTTCGCCTCGGTCTCGATGCGGCCGATCACGTCGTGGCGCCGTCGCATGCGATGCTCGCCGCGCTCGTGCGCGAGCACGGGGGGTTGAAGAGTTCCTCGTCGGTTATTTACAACGGAGCCTCAGCGCCAAAGCACGCAATCTGCTCAAAGGAGCCGTTCGTTCTCGCGGCCGGGCGGCTGCGAGATGAAGGAAAAAATCTTGCGCTGCTGGAGCAGGCGGCGAAGCGGGTTTCATGGCTGGTTTTTGCCGCCGGTGATTCCGGCGCAGTCGGCAATGTCATCGCGCTCGGACGCCTTGACCGGAACGATATCGCGGCCTGGATGGCGAGGGCATCCATCTTCTGCCACCCGGCGCTCTATGAGCCGTTCGGACTCGCGCCGCTCGAAGCCGCCCTTGCCCGCTGCGCACTGATCCTTGCCGATATCCCGAGCCTGCGCGAAATCTGGGGTGACGCGGCCCTTTACGTCGACCCGCGCAACGCGGCCGATCTCGCGGCCGCGATCGACCAGTTGATCGGTGACGCTGCCTTACGCTCGCGCCTGGCGGATACGGCATACCGCCGCGCCCTTCTGTACTCGGCCGAAACTCAGGCCCTTCACTATGCCTGCCTCTATCGCGAGCTTCACGCTTCCACTGGCAGAGAAAGTGCTCTCGCGATCGCATGGCAAAGATCAATGAGCTCAGAGTAGCCGTGATTGCTACCGACGGCGTGGAAGAAGCCGAGTTACTGGAGCCGGTGAAGGCGTTGAAGGATGCCGGGGCGACCGTCGATATCCTCTCGCTCGAAAAGGGCGAAATTCAGTGCTTCAATCACCTGGATAAAGCTTCAAAAGTTGCCGCGAACGATGCCGTGAAAAACACCAGGCCAGGCGATTACGACGCCCTGCTCCTTCCAGGCGGAGCGTTGAACGCGGATCGCCTCCGGGTGGATGTTGACGTCAGGAAATTCGTTCAGCATTTCGACAGCGAGAAGAAGCCGATGGCCATCATCTGCCATGCTCCCTGGATTCTGATCTCCGCATGCCTCGTGAAAAACCGCACTCTGACCAGTTATCACACCATCGAAGATGATATCCGTAACGCCGGCGGGCATTGGGTCGATCGCGAAGTCGTTTCGGACTTCAACTGGGTCACCAGCCGGCAACCGGGCGACATTCCCGCTTTTATCCGGGAGATGATGATCACGTACGCGGAGTTTTCGAAGAAACCGGCCGCCGCGTGAGTTCCCGATGAGACTTCACCTGCGGTTGAACTGGGGACTCTTCAAAGAAGCCGCGTCGCACTGGTCAGACCATAATGCGCCGCGCATGGGAGCCGCGCTCGCCTACTACACCGTCTTGTCCCTCGCTCCCTTGCTCGTCGTCGTTGTTGCGGTGAGTGGCTTCGCGTTCGGGGAGCAGGCTGTTCGCGGACAGATCTACTGGCAGATCAAGGATGTCATCGGGAGTCAGGCCGCGGGCGTGGTACAGACGCTCCTGAAAGCGGCGCATCAACCTGAAAGTGGGATCTTTGCGACAATCGTGGGCTTCATCGTTCTGCTGCTCGGCGCGTCAGGCGTTTTCATCGAGTTGCGGGACACGCTCAATTTCATCTGGGAAGCGCCCACCGCACAATCGTCCGGAATATGGTCCATGGTCCGCCACCGCTTCTTCTCCTTTGCGATGGTCCTGGGAATCGGCTTCCTCCTCATGGTCAGCCTCGCCCTGAGCGCAATCATTCAGGCCGCGGGCAGCTACGCGGCCCAGTTTGTGTCGATACCGCCCCCTATCCTCGAAGGAATCAATTTTGCGGTCACTTTCATCGTCACGGCGTTTCTGTTCGCGCTGATTTACAAACTGATTCCCGAGGTTCCGATCGATTGGGAGGACGTCGTCTTCGGGGCCATCATGACGGCCGCTTTTTTCACGATCGGCAAGTTCGTCATCGGTCTTTATCTCGGCAAGGC
>DASZUZ010000890.1:0-3847 GCA_035547415.1 Bryobacteraceae bacterium
TCGAAACCGAAAATCCGGAACTGTCCGTACTCGGTCGGGAAATTGGCCTCGGCGGCCTGCGTCAGTTCGAAACTCCGGGGAGAAGCCATGAAAGAGCGTATGCGCTTTATTTCCTTCATTATAATGAGCACCAACGGATGAACGCGATCGGACGGCGCCAGTGGAACAGTATCTGATCACGTTTCTCGTCAAAATCGGCGTTGTGGCGGCGGTCGCGAGCTTCGGGGTGCGGAGCAACGCCGTCAAGCGGATGCTGCAGCGGGAAGAGCGAACGCTGGCGCAACGGTTCGCGCTGGCGCTCTGGTTTATCGCCCTCTTCTTTCCGGGCGTGGCAATTCGCGTGATTACCGGGAACAACTATCCCGCGCTCGACCTGGGCGTCGAAGGCAGCATGCTCGCCGGCCTGACCGGCGGATACTTCTGCGGATGGCTCGCGGGGATGACGATCGCGATTCCGGCCATGGCCCATCGCGAGTGGCTCTCGCTTCCGTTCTTTGGCGTGGTGGGACTCGCGGGCGGGCTGCTGCGGGATTCCGCTTCGGACCGGGAAGATATCTGGCGCTTCTCGCCTTTCCCGGATGTTAATTTTTACCGGATCTTCCAGCCGGGACGGGAACTCCGGAGCGCGCTGCTGCACGCTTACTTTACGCTGGGCGTGCTGGCGATCGAATTCCTGCGGCAGATTCTCGGCAATGCGTTTCGCTCCCCTGTCCGGCTGTTCACGATTGTCCACTGGGGCGACCCGGCGCCGCAGCTCGCCGGACTTTACGTCGCAACCTACTTCTGCATCACGCTTCCGCTGAAGGTGTGGAACAACACCCGAAACGAAGGCAAGCTGGAAGAACAGCGGCGGCTGTTGATGGAGGCGCGTCTCGAAGCTCTGGCGAGTCAGATCAATCCCCATTTCCTTTTCAATACGCTGAACTCAATTTCGACCCTGATTCGGACGAATCCGGAACAGGCGCGCACGATGGTAGCGAGGCTTTCGCGAATCATGCGGCGCAGACTACGGAACCAGGATCACTTCACGCCGCTCGGTGAGGAACTAAACTTCATCGATGACTATCTCTCCATCGAACTCGTGCGTTTTGGCGATAAATTGCGAGTGGAAAAGCACATCGATCCTTCGACTTCGGATATGCTGGTCCCGAGCATGCTGCTGCAACCGCTGGTCGAGAACTCGATCCGGCACGGGATTTCGGGGAAAGTCGACGGCGGGACGGTCAGCCTGAGGGCTCGGCGTATAAATAGCCGTCTTCTGATCGAGGTGGAAGACAACGGGGTGGGTATACCCGAAGCGGAACTTTCGAATATCTTCAATAAGGGAATTGGCGTGACCAACGTCAAGGAACGGCTGAAGGTACTTTACAATCAGGACTATCGAATGTTGATTGACAGCCAGCCGGGGCGCGGAACCCGGATCGAAATTGAACTGCCGGAGACGCACGCGCGGCTGGAGGCGGTGTCCTGAGATGGGGGCTCTGCAGACGCCCCCCGGGCTGCACCACAAGCTTCACAAAAACGGATTCCGGTCAATCCCGGAACGGACCCGGCGTGTCTACGACCTGCTGGCGACGGTCTATCCGCTTTCCACGATGTTCTTCCACTCGCAGGCGCACAAGGTCGCGATTTCTCTGTCGGGGATCCAGGACGGCATGCGCGTTCTGGAGGTCGCAACCGGATCCGGCGAGATGTTCCGCCGGATTGCGCGATCCAATCCGGGGGGCGTCACATGCGGGATCGATCTCGCGCCGAATATGGCGGCGCGGACGCAGCGCGTGGCCCGAATGCGAATGCCGGGCATTCGTGCGCACTGTCAGGCTGTCGACGCGCGGAGCATGCCGTTCCGTGATGGCGCTTTCGACGCCGTGGTCTGCTGTTATCTCCTGGAACTGCTCGGCGAAGAGGACATCGTCCGAACGCTGAACGAAATGCATCGGGTTCTTCGGCCTCGCGGACGTCTGGCCCTCGTGCTGATCGGGGAGCAACTTCCGGCGTTCAATGCCTGGTATCGGTTTATCAGCAGCCTCGCGCCCGCCTTCCTCGGAAGGCAGGTCGAATCCTGCATTCCGGAGATCATGGAAAATTGCGACTTCCGGCTTGAGCATGACCGGCAGGTCAGGCAGGGGTGTTATCCTTCGCGGGTCGTGATCGCGCGGAAGTAGGGCGCGGAAGAGGCGCCGTCCGCCCCGGGCTCGGATGTTCATGGCTCCCCGTTGATCGCGGGCGCATCCTCGTCCGCAATGGCCGCGGACCCCGCGCTCGAGAGCGTGTCCGCGCCCCAGACCACGTTGTCGGTAAGAATGGCGCTGGCGCCCCAGACCACGTTATTCGCCAGAACCGTCGTCGCTCCCCAGACCACATTCGCCCCCCACACGACATTGGCGCCCCAGACAACATTCTGCCCGTCGATTCCGCCGAGAACGATCTGATTGTCCGGCGTGATCCGCGAGACCACCGGCGAGAGAGCAAGGCCCCTGGACGGATTGGTATCGTTCAAGGCCGCGTTGACGTCGAGATATCCGGCGCCGATTGTGAACATATCGTAGTAGCTGGTGTAAGCGATGTTGGTGGCGGGATCGACGCTGACGCTGCTCGACGGGAAGTCTCTGGTCGCGGTTCGCATCAGCCGGGCTTTCACCTGATCGGGCGTCAGGGAAGGATCCTTCTGCAGAAGCAGAGCCGCCGCGCCGCTGACCACCGGCGTCGCCATGCTGGTTCCGCTCAGCATGAAAAAGTCCTGCGAGACCTGATTCTGCGGGTATTCGGCCGCCAGAGTGAGATTGCTCGGGAGCGTGGATACGATCTTGTTGCCGGGAGCCACGATGTCCGGCTTCACCACGTGATCGAAAAGCGTGGGACCCTTCGAACTGTAGCTCGCGATCGCATCGTCGGAGCGGTTGGTCGTGCCCATTGCCTTCATGGCGCCCACGGTAATAACATACGGATCGTTGCCCGGGGCCGTTATCGTCCCATAGCCCTGCGTGTTCTCCGAATTGTCGCGTCCATCGTTCCCGGCCGCGACGACGACCACAATGCCCGCTTTCCATGCCGCTTCCACGGCCAGACAAAGGGGGTCTCTCGATGCCGGGCCGAAGACCGGACGCCCGAGCGATAGATTCAGCACGCGGATGTGATAAAAATCTTTGAGGAAAATTGCGGTAATGATCGCGCGGATCACAGTCGCGTCGGTTCCGTTGCCGTTTGCATCGAGCGCGCGCAGATTGATC
This sequence comes from Bryobacteraceae bacterium, assembly GCA_035547415.1. GTDB lineage: Bacteria > Acidobacteriota > Terriglobia > Bryobacterales > Bryobacteraceae > BOG-234. The sequence goes on from DASZUZ010000890.1 coordinate 3,231, forward strand.
AGGTTCACGTCCGGAGCGATTCCGGCGTAAACGCCGCCCCCGCCATTGGAGCCGATAATTCCCGCAACGTGCGTACCATGTCCGAAGGAATCGCGCGCGTCGCCACCCACGAACGATTGCTGATACACGATCCGGCTGTTGGGGTTGCGAAATTCGGCCATGTCGGAGATGCCGCTGTCGATCACGGCCACGCCGATCCCCTTGCCCGTAAACCCGAGGTTTCGGGCGATGTCGGCGTGCACCGTGCCGCGCGTAATATCGAGCATGCCTTTCACGGGCCGGTTGGGCGACACGAACGCAACGTCCGGGTCGTCCGCCAGAGCCTGCAGGGCGGCTCTCGGTACCGAGTAATGGCCGGAGCGGATCGCATCGAACTGGTTACGCAGCGCGCCTCCCATCCCCGCAATCCTCCGGTGATGCGCGGGCGTCGGCTGCACTTTGTACTGCACGATGACGTCGACGGTAGCCGGCAGATTCCTTCTCCGTAGTTCGGGCGACAATCTTTCGCTGCCGCACCACGCCACCGTGGCGAATGCAAACACCAGCCAGGCAGCCGTGACGATTTTGATTATTCGATCCATCTTTGTCCTCCGGGTTGCCGCTACCGCGGCGGGAAA
>DASZUZ010000891.1:0-6124 GCA_035547415.1 Bryobacteraceae bacterium
GAACTCGGTTACGCTGGCCGAAAGATAGGGCCTGCGGAAGTTCTCGGGAAAGTGAAATCCGAACAGCAGCGCCACGCCGATCGCGATGTCCGTGTAGCCGGAGAAATCGAAGAAGATCTGAAGCGCGAACGCAATCGTGCCGGTCCACGCGGGCAGGAAGCCCGGGATCGCGGATGGATCCCCGTAATAGCGATCCGCTGCCAGGGCGAACTGATCGGCGCAGATCAGCTTCTTCACGAATCCCGTGAGGATCATCGCGAACCCGCGCTGCCATTCCTTAGCGGTTGGCGGCCGCCAGTTGAAGTAATCCTCGAAGAACTCGCGAGCCCGCACGATGGGTCCGGCGACTAACTGCGGGAAGAACGCGACAAACAGCGCGTAATCGACATAGCTTTTAATCGCGGGTTGTTCACCCCGGTACACATCGATCACGTACGAAATGCTCTGGAACGTGTGGAAGCTGATTCCGAGGGGCAGGATGATGTCGAGCGGCTGTACCGCGATGCCGGGGTGGAGAATATGAAGCCAGGTCTCTCTCAGAAAGTTTGTGTATTTGAAAAAGCCGAGGAGCCCGATATTCGCGCTGAGACTGATCAGCAGCGCCATCCTTCGGTTCCAGCCGCGTTTGTGAATGATCCAGAGAGCGGCGAAGAAGTCGATCGTGATCAGACCCAGAATCAGGATGACGAACTTCGCGTTCCAGGCCATGTAGAAAAACAGGCTGGAGGCGAGCAGAAGCCAGCGTCGCCATGAGCGCGGCATCAGATAGAACAGGGCGAGAACGACGATCAGGAAGACGACGAAATTGACCGTTGTGAAGAGCATCGATCAGTGGCCGTCCACGATTGCCGCGAGGCGCTGCGCGAGGCGAGCGGAGAAAAGCGGACGCCCATTATGGTTGAGGTGCAGCCCGTCGGCGAATTCGTCCGGCCGCTCGAGGTCGCGAAACGTCTTCCGATCGAGCAGGCTGATGTGCGGACGCCCCGCGACGGACATCAGAAACCGCGCCGGAACAGGGGAGTCGAGAATGGGCAATGGAGCCCGCGGAAGCGGAAAGAAGATAATGCGAGTCGATGAATTCCGGTAAAGATCGACGATCCCTCCGAGCCAGCGCTGTCGATACGCCGTCAGCGCGCCGGTTTGCGGCGCCGGATCCGGGAAGACCGCTCGCCGCGTTGTAGTCATCTGCCCTTCAGTCGCGTCCGGCGTGAAATGAAGAATACGGCCCGCCCAATCGGCCGAAAGGCCCGTGAGGTCTTCCGGCTTGCCCGTGTAGGCGGCATTGTACCGGGCCCCGTTGTTACGCCAGTCCGCGGCGTGGTCAATCCGGGCGCGATACCCGGAAAGAAGTCCCAGGACATCCGGCCGGAACACCGCTCCCCGAAAAATGCATCCGGTGAACACTCTCCGGCGAAGTTCCGAAGTGGGGTAGGAACCGGAAAAGCCCCAGCAGTCGCTGAAGCGGAGACGTCCGGCAAGGTAGTTCAGGTCCGGAAGCCACTCCGAAGGATCTTCTTCGTCCTGGTCGGAATATCGATCCATCGCGATGGCAATTGCGGCGAAGCGGTTGCGCTCCGGATCCGCATCGCGCAGGGTGTAATACCAGACGCGCGGCGAGGTGCCTGGCATCCCCAGGTTCGTGAAATGGACTTTGCTTTCGACCGTGTCCTCGGCAACGCGGGCCGAGAAGCCTTCCGCGATGCGCGAGTCGCCGATCACCAGGACTTCGGGAGGTCTCGGCGGGATGGTATGGCGGAGCCAGAACAGGCGATATTCGACCTGTCCGGTGGTGGAGTCCGGCTCCACGTACTTGTTGTACCAGCCGCTGTGGAAAAGAGCGCCGTCCATCAGAAGAAACAGGGCGATGGAAAGCGCGGTCCACCATACGGCGTGCGAAAGTTTGCCCGACGCCTTCCCGACAGCCGGCATGTCCAGGATCTGGCGCGGAGAAATTCTAGATCTCCAGAATCACGGGCATGATCAGGGGACGGCGCTGCGTCTCGCGATTGATGAAGCGCTTGAGGTCGGCGCGAATCTTTTCTTTCATGACGCCGACATCCGTCTTCTCATCCTCGTTCGACGCTTCGAGCGTACGCGAGACGGCTTCACGCGCGGAACGCATGAATTCACTGTCGCCTTCAAGCGCAAATCCGCGGCTCACGAGTTCGGGAGACGCCTCGATTTTCCCCGTATGCTTGTTGATGGCGATGATCGGCAGCACAATGCCGTCCTCGGAGATCACGCGGCGGTCGCGAATCACCATATCACCGACGACTTCACCAACAGCGCCGGAGTCGATGCACACGCGTCCGACGGTCACGCGGCCCGCCTTGCGCGCGCCTCGATTATCGAATTCGAGAATATCCCCGGTCTCCAGCACGAACGACTCCTCGAGTCCAATGCCGTGCAGATGCGACGCGAGCCTCACGTGCTTCGAAAGTTGCCGGTATTCGCCATGGATCGGAACGAAATAGCGGGGCCGCACGAGGTTGAGGACCAGCCGCAACTCTTCCATGGATCCGTGTCCCGAGACGTGCAGCGGTGGATTCATGCTGCCGTACATCACGTCAGCTCCGCGCTTTGAGATATGGTTGATCATCCGGAAGATCGTCTTCTCATTGCCGGGGATGATGCGCGAACTGAGTACCACGCTGTCTCCGGGGCGGATCGAGACGTGCTTGTGATTGTCGACCGCCACGCGCGACAGCGCTGACATCGGCTCGCCCTGTGTGCCCGAGATCAGGACCGTGACCTTCGATGGTTTGGTCTCCATGACGTCCTGCGGGCGAATGAGGACATTATCGGGAATGTCGAGCAGCCCGTGACGATGCGCAATCTCAGTGACGGAGATCATGCTCCGGCCAATCAGCGCCACCTTCCGGCCGAATTCGTGAGAAAGGTCGATGATCTGCTGCAGCCTGTGGATCGAGGAACTGAAGCAGGAGACGAATAAACGGTTTTCGGCGCGATTAAAGACATCTTCGAGCCGAGGGCGCACCGCGCGCTCGGATTCGGAGTACCCCGGCCGGTCGGAATTCGTTGAATCGGAGAGCAGCAGAAGAACCCCGCGCTTGCCGTAGTCGGCGAGCGTGTGGAGATCGAACAGTTCGTTGTCGGTCGGGGTGGGATCTACTTTGAAGTCGCCGGTGTGGATGATGACTCCCAGCGGGGTCGTGATCGCAAGGGCGACGGCGCTCACGATCGAGTGCGTCACGTGGACGAATTCGACGGCGAAGGGCCCGATCTGCACAACGTCCTTCGGCTTGCAGGGCTTGAGCGTAACGTGCTCGACGTCGTATTCTTCGAGTCGCCGTTCCACCAGCGATAACGTGAAAGGCGTTCCATACACCGGCACGTCGAATTCTTCGAGGAAGAAGGCGACGGCGCCGATATGGTCTTCGTGCCCGTGCGTCAGCACGAGAGCCCTCACCTGTTCGCGGTTCTCTTTGAGGAAGGTCAGGTCGGGGGTGACGATATCGACCCCGAGCAGTTCATCTTCGGGGAACATCATGCCCGCGTCGATCACGATGATGTCATCGCCATACCGCAGGGCCATCATGTGCATCCCGAATTCGCCGAGTCCGCCCAGCGGAACGACTTGCAACTTTTTATCGGCCATGTTTTCCGTTTGTGATTTGGAGGAGCAAATCAAATTCTAACCTTTTCATCGGCGCGACCCGGCCGCACGGGGCCGCATCAAAGCTTTATGCCCCAACCGAGTCCGCTGCATCGCGTGATTGCCAACCGCTGGAGTCCGCGCGCTTTCCGGGATCAGTCGATTGACCATGCCACGCTGCGGAGCCTGTTCGAGGCGGCGCGATGGGCCGCCTCGTGTTTCAACGAGCAGCCCTGGCGCTTCGTCATTGCGACGAAGGAACATCCTGAGCAGTTTGAGCGCGTGCTCGCCACGCTTGTGCCGAAGAACCAGGATTGGGCAAAGACGGCTTACGCGCTCGGAATATCCGCGGGGAAGAAGACGTTCTCGCACAATAACGCCCCGAACCGGTTCGGGTTGCATGACGCCGGGGCTGCCCTGGCGAATCTCATGATTCAGGCGACTGCGGTGGGGTTGCACGTCCACGGGATGGGCGGATTCGACGCGGCGAAAGCCCGTGTTGAGTTCGGGATTCCGGACGACTATGAGGTGGGGGCTGCCTTTGCGATCGGCTATGTGGATGGCGATCCGGATCCGCCCAAGGGGCGTTCGCGGCGTCCTCTCGAGGAGACCGTCTTCGGGACTGAGTGGGGGAAGACGTCGGCTTCGATCGAGCCTTAGTCAGGCCACAGGCTGCTGACTCCCGCGGTTACGCGCAGGTCCGTTCGGCATTTCGTTGCAGGATGATAGTGCGGTTCCGGCCGAGAGACTTGGCCCGGTAGAGCGCCCGGTCCGCGGCCGAGACAAGGTTCGCCGGCGATCCATCATCCTTTCCGGACCAGGCAGCGACACCGACGCTGACGGAAAGGTGCTGCCCGGGCGCAATTCCGGCATTCGGAATTTGCAGATGCTCCACACGTCGACGGATCGTCTCGCCGATGACGCGAGCGCCCTCGGCCGGCATGTCAGGAAGAATAACAGCGAACTCCTCCCCTCCGTAACGCGCCACCAGGCCCGAACGGCGAGTCACTACCGACTGCAGAGCGCGCACGACTTCGATGAGATACTCATCGCCCCGCTGGTGGCCTTCACTGTCGTTCAGCGCTTTGAAGTGGTCGATGTCAATCATCAGGAGCGCAAGCGGTGCGCCCGAGTCTCGGGCCTGCTGGAACTCAGCCCGGAGCTCCTCATCGAAGTGCCGGCGATTGGCCGCGCCCGTGAGCGGATCTATCAGAGAAAGCTCCCGGATCTGCCGTGTTCGCTGCGCGACCTGACGCCGGAGTACCAGAATCCATGTCACGGCCACCGTGAAAAGAAGCGCTGTGATGCAAAGGGCGGTAAGCGTCCTGCGCAGGTTCCACCATGGTGGCCGTTCTTTCACGATGATGTCGTCCGGGCTGCGCAGAAGAATTCGGAAGTACTGTCCTCTCCGGTACTGATCGAATGTCACCAGGCACACACCGGTGAGAGAAACCTGCGCGCCCGTTTCAGCCAATTTATCCACCGCGCCGCCGCGCGAGGGCAACTCCGCCGAAAACGTTCGGCCTCCCGCGGAGAGAACCACCGTGTACCTGTCCGCTCCCCGGGAACTGTGCAGGATCTTGCCCTGGATCCTCACGAGTTGCCCATCGTACTTCTTTCCCGCTTCCAGGCCGTAGCCAGTTGGATCCGAGTCGATGATGGATGGGAGCACCTCGTCCGCGGGGACCGGTATAACCAGCGATGTCGAATGGCCCCGCCCCACGCGACAGATCGCGTCCTGCAGCCCCGGGCGCCCTTCCACCGATCCGGGGAAACCGACAACATCGACCAGGTCGCCCGCGTGCGCCGGGCAGCCCGAAGCGGATTGGATCTGCAGGTTCCCACGGCCGTCCGAGACATAAAACGCGCGTCCCGGTTCAACCGCCGTTACAGTCGCGCGGACGCGGATCCGTCTCTGCAGGTGTCCCTGTGGCCGAAATTGGGCAACGCTGATCGTAGTAGACGGATCTATGGCGAATGGATCTGCGGGGGGCTGTTCCTCGACGTGAATAAACGAAGGCTCCGGCACGAAAAGTCGGAAGCCGACTGCCTGTCGCCGATCATTGAAAATCGCAGCCAGGGCGCCCGTGATCGCAACTTTCGCGTCCACCAGCGTCGTTGCCCAGTTCTCCGGATAATTCGGCATGATGGCGAGAAATGTTCCGCCATATGTCGCCACGTTCATGAAAAGCCGGCCGGTCTTGACCCGTCCGGAGCGAATGACGCCCTCCAGTTCCGCCCACTGGCCATCTTCGGATGAGCCCAGAAGCTCGTCGAACTGCAGGCGCCTCGGTTTTGGCAACGACCCTCTACCCAGAATTCTGATCCGTGCATCTGCGATGCAGGGAGAAAAATCGCCTGGAGTTGAAACGCCGGATACCTCCACGACCTGGCCCGGAAGGACCGCCGGAAGCGACACGGATTGGTCGAGGAAGACGAAAATTCCGGCAGTCTCATCCTGAATAAACAAGTCCGCGAAATTACCGCCGAATGTATCCAGGTATGTGA
>DASZUZ010000892.1:0-6045 GCA_035547415.1 Bryobacteraceae bacterium
CGATTTGTAACCTTCCAGCACAACGGGCACCAGCACGCGGGCGTCCTGTCAAACGACGATATCGTCAGCCTGAAACCGGCAGGCTTTCCGGATATGATCTCCGTCCTCCAGGGCGGTCCGGAAGTCTTCAAAAGAATTGAGGTCCTGCTCGCCAAGCCGCCGGCGGACGCGGTTTTCCCGCTTGCTTCGGTAAAACTGAACGCTCCCGTTCCGAAGCCCACGAAGATCGTCTGCGTGGGGCTGAATTATCGGGATCACGCGATTGAGTCAAAGATGGAAATCCCGACGCGTCCCACCATCTTCTCCAAGTACAACAACACGGTGATCGGGCCCGGCGACAACATCGTGATTCCGAAAAACACGGAAAAGCCCGATTATGAGGCGGAATTCGCCTTCGTGATCGGTAAGGGCGGGCGCCACATCAAGCCGGAAGACTGGCGTGAGCATGTCTTCGGCTACATGAACCTGAATGACGTCAGCGCGCGTGATGTTCAACTCGCCGTTTCGCAGTGGGTGATGGGCAAGACGTTCGATACCTTCGCGCCCATGGGACCGTATCTCGTGAGCGCCGATGAGATCGCCGATCCGCACAACCTCGACATCTCGCTGACCGTCAATGGGGAAACGCTGCAAAAATCCAATACGCGCGAACTGATCTTCAAGATTCCGGATCTGATCGTGTTCCTCTCGAGCATCATGACGCTCGAAGCCGGTGATATCGTTTCGACCGGAACGCCGTCGGGAGTCGGCTTCTCCTACAATCCGCCGAAGTGGCTCAAGCCGGGCGACGAAGTGGTTGTATCAGTGGAAGGCCTCGGACAACTGCGCAACACCTGCGTCGCCGAGCAGTAATCGCAACCAGTCATGTGGGGCAGGGCTTCCGCCCGGTTCTCCGGACTTTCGCCGGGAGAGCCGGGCGAAGCTCGGCGAAGGCGGGAGCCCTCGCCGCCTCACATCACTTCACGTCCAGCCACGCATGCTTCGCGGAACTGTCGAGCACCGTCTCGAGAATCCGCAATTGCCGCAGTCCATCCTCGAACGTCGGGTATTCTGCAGGAGCATTCCGATCGGCCACGGTTCGGTAGAATCGCCGGAATACCTGCTTGAACGTGTCGTCATAGCCTTCGCTGTGGCCGCCCGGCAGGTCGGCAAAGCTCCGGGCCCTGTCCTTCAGTAACGACGGATCCTTCACAATCAGTTCATTCGGCGTGTTCCGGTGACCGATCCATAACTCGTCGGGCTTTTCCTGATCCCACGTCAGCGACGCCTTCGTGCCGTACACTTCCACGCACAGCCGGTTCTTCCTGCCGGCCGAGATCTGGCTCACCGTCATCGCGCCTCGCGTCTTCTCGCCAAGCCGGAGAAGCACTGAACCGAAGTCTTCCGTGTCGATCGGAACCTCCTCGTAATCCTCGGGCTGCAGCGTCTTGCCGGAAAACGTCTCAACCGATCCTTTCGGCTTCCTGCGCGTCTTGTGGAACGTCTGCAGATCGGCGCAGAGCGACGTGATGCGCAGACCGGTGATGTGCTCGATCATGTCGCACCAGTGCGTCCCGATATCGGCGAACGCTCGGGAACGGCCGTTCGCATCCGACTCGATCCGCCAGTTGTAGTCCGTGTCGTAAAGGAGCCAGTCCTGAGAGTACGTGCCCTGCACGGCATAGATCTCGCCCAGATCGCCAGCCTCGCGCATCGCGCGCATGTTCTGCACCTGCGCGTAGTACCGGAGGTTGTGAAACGTGCAATTCGCGAGGTTTTTTTCCTTTGCGATACGCACCATTTCGCTCGCCTGCTCGCTCGACATGGCCAGCGGCTTCTCGCAAAGCACGTGCTTGCCGGCTTCCATGGCGGCCTTCGACATGGGGAAGTGCAGCGAGTTCGGTGTGCAGACGTGAACGGCGTCCACGTTCGGATCGGCCAGCAATTCGCGATAATCGCCGGTGGCGCGTTCAACGCCCACCTCGTCGGCGAATTTGCGCGCCTTCTCCGCGCTCGAAGCCGCGATCCCAACTACCTCAACGTTGCCGAGACGCCTCACGCCTTCCGTGTGCACGCGTCCCATAAAACCCGTACCGAAGATTACAGTCCTGATCTTCTTCATTTCCTCTTATCCGCTCGAATTTCGCATTCAGGAGTAGGGCGGTGCAGAGATATTCGCCCACCGTCGAAACGCACAACCAAGTTATCGCACTCGAACCAGTAAGGGTATAGTGGAAACGAAGACTGCTTCTATGGTGGTGAGAATTCGCTTCGGGCGCGGTCCGGTCGTGACTCGCCGGAAGGGGAAAAACAGCAGGATCGCCATGCTCGCGGGGAGCCTGCTGACGATGATTTCCATTTGCCTCGCTTCGCTCGGCGCCTGGCGGCTGTGCAAGGACCTCGGCCTTGCCAACGACTTTATTTATGCCGATGGCGTTCTTTCCCACTGGCAGGTGTGGATCGCCGCCGCCGTCGTCACGCAATTCACCTGCTGGCGTCTGACGCGGTACGCGAGACTCGCTCAGGAACGAGCGGAATCCACAGTGCGCCGGGATGATGCGCTGGCGGAGGAGGGTCAAACCTCCGTGCGAGCCGCGGCGAACGTCTGAAAGGAATCCCGTTTGCTATCCTGATCGTGAATTCGGTCGGTCTTCCCCCATGCGCTACGACATCCGGTACCGAAATCGCAGTTCCCTCTTTTATTGGTCCTTCCCCAGCGGAGTCAAGTGGCTGATCATCGCGAACGTCGCGATTTATCTCATTTACTTCTTCGGATCGCTGCTTCGCGGCGACGAAATATTCCGCGGTCTGATGCTGGTGCCGGCGCAGGTGGTTCGCGGCGCCATCTGGCAGCTTGTGACCTACATGTTTCTGCACAGTCTGCAGAGCTTCTGGCACATCCTGTTCAACATGCTGACGCTCTGGATGTTCGGTGCTCCCGTTGAAGAGACCTGGGGAACGCGCCGCTTCCTGCAGTACTATTTCCTCTGCGGCATCGGTGCGGGCGTCTGCGTCGTGCTCGCGAATGTGGCCTTCGGCAACGCTTACCTCCCCGTGATTGGCGCCTCGGGCGCAATCTACGGTCTGCTGCTCGCCTACGGAATGCTTTTCCCGAATCAGGAAGTGCTGTTCATGTTCCTGTTTCCGTTGAAGGCGAAGTACATGGTGATGATCTTTGGCGCCATTGCCTTCCTGAGTTCGTTTCAGGGCGGCGGCCCGATCAGCAATCTCGCGCACCTGGGCGGCATGATCTTCGGCTTCATTTACATCCGCACTCAGTTCGGGAGACGGCGAGCTGTGGCGGGCCCCGGATTCAGCTTCGATCTGAAGCGCCGCTGGAAAGAGTACAGGCTGCAGCGCGCGAAGCGGAAGTTTCAGGTGTACATGAAGAAACATGGCTCCGGACCCGGTCCCTGGACCAATTAACGTCCGGCCTGCGACGCAGTCGGATTTCGCCGCTCTCTGGTCCATTCTGGAACCCGTTATCCGCTCCGGAGAAACATACGCTCTGCCGCGATCCTTCGCGCGCGAACAGGCGCTCCAATGGTGGTTTTCCCCCGGCCATGAAGTCTTCGCTGCCGAGCGCGGCGGCCAGGTGCTCGGCACGTATTTCCTGCGGGCCAATCAACAAGGTGGCGGCGCGCATGTCGCCAATTGCGCGTACATGACAGCCCCGCCCGCGTCGGGTCAGGGCGTCGGGAGCGCAATGTGCGCGCATTCGTTGAACCGGGCGGCGGCGCGAGGCTTTCGCGCCATGCAGTTCAACTTCGTCGTGAGCTCCAACGAACGGGCCATCCGGCTTTGGCGCCGCTTCGGGTTTGAGATCGCGGGCCGATTGCCCTGCGCATTCGAGCATCCGTCGTTCGGTTTCGTGGACGCGCTCGTGATGTACCGGGAAACCCTTTCGCGCTGAATCGCGTCCTTTCGTATCATCTATAGCAGAAGTACGCCTTATGAAAACCTGGATCGTCGCTTCCATCGCGGCACTCGGACTAATCGCCGGAGCACTGGCGCAGGACCCGCTCGGAACGGGCAGCGAGACGGTTGCGAAACCCCGAAAAAAGCCGGATTCGAGCGGCACTCCCGACAACGCCGGTCCCGCCGGTTCGACTCTGCCGAAAATACCTTCGAAGCTCAGTCCCAAAGCGACGAAGGACCAGTCGGCTCCCGACGTGAGTTTCAAGGCCGATACGAGCGTTGTCAACGTGGACGTGGCCGTGATGGACAACAAGGGCCGTTTTATCCCGCAGATCCCGCGCGGCAACTTCCGCATTCTCGAAGACAATGTGCCCCAGACCATTACCCAGTTCTCCATGGGACAGGCTCCCATGACGGTGGCAATGGTGATCGAGTTCAGCAACCGTTTCCAGTCGTACTGGAGCATGGGTTGGTATGAAACGCTGCAGGCCGCTTACGGCTTTACCCAGACGTTGCGTCCGGATGATTACGTCGCCGTGATCGCCTACGATCTCCGGACTGAAATCCTGTGCGACTTTACGAACGACCAGTCGAAGCTCGGCGAAGCCATGCAGCGGTTGCGCATCCCGGGCTTCTCAGAAAGCAACATGTTCGACGCCCTCACCGACACAGCCGACCGTATGTCGAAGATCGAAGGCCGCAAGGCGATCCTTCTCATCTCTTCCGGCATCGATACGTTCAGCAAGCTGACTTACGACAAGACCCGGAAGCGCCTTCAGGATTCCGGCGTGCCCGTCTATTCGATCGGTATCCTTCAGTTGGCGCGAGCCATCGCCGAAGCCCAGGGGGGCAACATGATCGACTTCCTTCAGGGCGACAATGAACTGCGCACTTTCGCCAAAGAAACCGGCGGCCAGGCGTTCTTCCCCCGCTTTATGGGTGAACTGCCGAACACGTTCATGCAGATCAGCCAGGCGCTTCGTAACCAGTATTCACTCGGTTACTCGCCCACCAACCAGGCAAAGGATGGTAAGTTCCGGAAATTGACGGTTCAATTGGTGAACCCGGCAACGAACGAACCGCTGAAAGTCACTGATGAAAAGGGTAAGTCAATTAAGTATACAATCATCGCCAAGGCGGGCTATACTGCGCCTCGCGCGGTTGAGTAAAGGTTCTTAACATAATTCGGCGCGGGCGCCGAAGTCAAGAACTCAATCCGCCGTTGTTTCAGACGGATGCGGAAGCGTTGACAGTTGCATGACGGCTTTGTTACTTTCATTCGGTTCCCAATGAAAACCGAAGCCACATGCGCCGCCAGAATTTTGCTCGTTGACGAGAACCTGAGGGGGTCGAGAACTCGCAAATTAATTCTGGAGGGAGTCGGTTACAGCGTCGAAACGGCGCTGAGTGGCGAGGAAGCTTGGGATCTTTTTCAGAAAACCCGGTTCGATGTGGTCGTGACGGATTTCCGCATGAGCGGGATGGACGGCGTGAAGCTCATCCAACTGCTGCGCAGTGTGGAGTCGCCCGTTCGGATCGTGATGTTGTCCGGATTCGTGAATTGTCTCGGACTCAGCCAGGAGAATACCGGCGCGGACGAGGTCATCGCGAAGAGCAACAAGGAAGTCCCCGAACTGCTGCGCGCGGTAAAGAAGCTGTCACAACAGCCGCCGCCGCGCCGCGCCGGTTCCGTGAGGCGCGCGTCGTCCTTAAAGACGAGCCGCGCCGTCTGACGTTCCGCGGACTGCTCCTCGGCATCGTCGCGGCCGGGCTCGTGGTTTTGCCCGGCTTCTCTGCGACTCCGAAGAAAGCCGTCCGTCGTCCACCCGTCCGAAAAGCGGCCGCCCCGGCGCGGACATCCAGCGAGCAGGCTACCGCGCAGCGGTGGCTGAACACGCTGACTCTGCGCGAGAAGGTAGCGCAGCTGATCGTAATTCCCTTCAGCGGCCACCCGATGAGCGCGCGTTCCCGCGAATACCGGAAGTTCGTTCGGCTGGTCGCTCAGGAACACGTGGGCGGGCTGATCCTGATCAACGTCGCCAACGGCCGCGTGAGTTCGAAAGCGGACCCGCTCGAAGTCGCGAGCTTCATCAACCGCATGCAGAAGCTGGCGAAGACGCCGCTCGTCGTTTCAGGCGATTTCGAACG
>DASZUZ010000893.1:0-2050 GCA_035547415.1 Bryobacteraceae bacterium
AGGATGGAAGCGGGAAACCGGACGAAGCTACTCGAGCGAAACATTGGTAATCGTGACCGCCCCGCCGTCGATATACCGGGCGCGGATCTCTCCCTGAGCGCTGACCGTCCGATCGGCGGCCGCGCCGTGATGATTCAGAAGTGTAAGGCTGCTGGAACCGCTGCGAAATTCCACGCCGGCGCCGGTTGTGCGAAGCACCGGAGTAACGGACTTCTCCTGAGCGGCGGTCGCGGGACGGGGCCCTTTCAGCAGGAAATTGGCGCCGATCAGCAGCATCAGACTCGCAAGAGCAACGGCCAGGCGGGGATTCCAGGATGGCTGCGCCCGTCCGGCGCGAACGCAGGCGCCAGCCTCGAGTCCGAGATGGATATTCGCCCGCATTTCCTCGGCAAGCGCCTGCCAGTTCAGATCCGGCGGAGACATTTGCGAGACTTCGGCCCGCAGCATCTCATAACGGGCCACCGTCGCCGTGCATTCCCGGCACTCGCGGACATGCCGATTCAGAAAGAAGCGGGAAAGAGAGCGGCTTTCGCCTCCGGCCAGCAGAGCCAGATCGGTTTCCGAAGGATGCGTTTTCATCGTTTCCTCCTCTCAGCGAACTTCCGCAATTTGATTCGGGCGTTGGCGATATGCGAACGCACCGTTGCTTTCGAGCAATCCAGCCGCCGCGCCACTTCTTCGGCCGGCAGGTCTTCCACGTCGCGCAATACCAGCGCGGCGCGTTCCCGGGGTGTCAGCTTTTCCAGTCCCGCTACCAGCCAGTTGCGCTCCTCCGTTCGGAGTACCGTCGCTTCCGGCGTCTCGATGTGGCTTTCCGGAGCTTCGGTGATTTCGCAGAACGCAACGCGCCCGTGCCGGCGGAGGAAATCGAGGGCGGTATTTGTCGCAATGCGCGACAGCCAGTGCGCGGCTTTCTGCTCGTCCCGGATCTGATCCTGCCGCTGCAGCGCTTTGATAAATGCTTCCTGCGTGAGATCCTGCGCGTCGTGAACGTTACCGACGATGCGATAAATCTGGAGGAAAATACGGCGCAGATTGTCCGCGACGAAGCGCTCCTGGAGTTCCGGAGCCAGACTGGTCGCGGCCGGCAGCGTATTCCGCTTCGGATCGTCGTCGGTCATCGATCTGATCTTCTGGCCGTCAACCGCCAGCGCTCCTGGCGCGATAGTCTGCATCCCTTGAACACATGACGAAGCGGTATTGCCGAACGTGTAAAGGAATATCGCGCGCTATGCTCAGTATAGAGCCGGAAAGATGCGTTACGAACGTCGGGTTGCGGTCATTGGCGCGGGTAAAACGCCGTTCGGGGCCTTTGCTGACAAAGACTTGCGTACACTTGCCGTCGAGGCGGGCGGCAAGGCTCTCGCCAACGCGCGTACGGTTCCGGAAGCGATTCAGGCGTTCTATCTGGGCAACTTCGCGGGTCCCGAATTCACCAGCCAGAACCATCTTGCGCCCTACATCTCCACTGCCCTCGGGATGAGCGGCATTCCCTCGACGCGGTTTGAAGCCGCGTGCGCCTCGAGCGGGGCGGCTTTCTTTCAGGCCTTTATGGGAGTGGCCAGCGGGATTTACGACGTGGTCATGGTCGTGGGCGTCGAAAAGATGACCTGCCAGCCAACTGCCCGAGTGACGGAGATCCTCGCCGGGGCGGGGGATTGCGCCACCGAAGTGAAGGCCGGATCCACGTTCCCGTCGCTCTTCGCGATGATTGCGCGCCGTCACATGCACGACTTCGGCACGAAGCGCGAGCACCTTTCTGCGGTAGCGGTAAAGAACCATGAAAACGGCGCTCTGAATCCCGACGCGCAGATGCGGAAGGTCATCACACTGGAGCAGGCGATGAACGCGCGGCCCATCGCGGAACCGCTGAACCTCTACGATTGTTCGCTGATCAGCGATGGCGCGGCGGCAGTCGTACTCTGCGCAGCCGATCGGGCTCGCGAGTTTACCGACAAGCCTGTGAAGGTCCTCGGAGTCGCGCAGGCTTCGGACTACGTCGCGCTCGATCGCAAAACAGATATCACGACTTTCCCGGCCGTGAAGGCGG
>DASZUZ010000894.1:0-15523 GCA_035547415.1 Bryobacteraceae bacterium
TGACCGATCAGGTCAGGATTGTTCATGGAAATGCCCTGCACTACGATTTGAGTCCCGCCGATGTTGTCACTCTTTACCTGCTCACCAGTTCGAATGAAAAGCTCAAGCCGGTTCTTACGAAGTATCTGAAGCCGACCGCGAGAGTGGTTTCACACGATTTCGAGATTCGCGGCTGGAAGGCGGCGCAGATCGAGAAGATGATGGTCGAGGGCAGACCGCACGTCATCTACCTGTACCGGATGGATTCGAAGTAAACCTCCGGGTCCCGGGCGGGTTCTCCCCGCAGTTCTCCGAACGGCGTTCAAAACAAAGACAGATAAGGGCTGACTCCCTTGGGATCTCCCCGGTTCCCGTGGGTTCGGTCCGGCAGACGAGTCTTTGCTTTCAATAACTTACTGGGTTCAAATCGACAAAAAACGGTTTTGTGATTTTGCGTGGACGACTGCCGTACGCGAACGCCCGGCCGATCATTACTGTTCGTGACTGTCATGATGGCGATCCCATTGTGCCCGAAGGAAGCGGACACGACCGGGCCGCGAATGCGGAAGGCGATGTTGTTTCAGTAAGTTGAACGGTGAAAAAAACCTGAGATCGTTGTGAATCGTTCAGGGTAAAGACTCGCGCCGGGAGGAAGCCCGGCGGCAGGGCAAAACCCTGGCCTCACGTGCTATGAGTCGACGCGCTCCGGTTCCTGATCATCCCGATTGCCTCGGTCGACCCAGTCCTCGCGGTTCTCCTGCATTTCTCTTTCGATGCGGATCCTGCGCGCCTCGCGCTCCTCACGCCCGTCGCTCAATGACGCCTCCTTTTTTCAGTGTATGCGGTCGACTTCTTCCGTGAGCGTAATCGTTTGAGTACACTGCTTAGAACGGCACTTATGAAATCCCGGAATCCATGGCTGCGCGTTCGACCTCTGAGTGGGGTTGTGGCGATTTCGCTGGCCGGAGTGGCCCTCACGACCCACTATCTCGGAGCGCAGACGGCCGAAGGAGCCGGTAAATCGCTCGATCCCGACTTCCAGCAGGTGGTCAAGCCCTTCTTCAAAAAGAACTGCATGACCTGCCACAACTCCGACGTCGGAACGGCGGGTGTACGCGTCGATCAGCTCGATGCCAGTCTGGAAGACCGGCAGCTCAAAGTATGGGAGGCAATCCGCAATCGCGTCAAGGCCGGTACGATGCCGCCCAAGGGCGTTCCACAACCCACTCAGGCCGAGCGCGATGCGGTAGTCTCCTGGATCACGCAGGCGCTTGAAGTGGCCCGAGTGCGTCCGGCGCCGAAGAACGGCGTGGTTCGGCGGCTGACCGTCGCGCAGTACCGGAATACGATCAAAGACCTCCTGCGGATCGACGACGATGTGACCGCCGGGCTACCTCCCGACGCGGTTTCGAAAGACGGCTTTCTCAACAACAAAGACTCGCTCCAACTCTCGCCGCTGCTGACCGAGGCTTACTTCGAGATTGCGGAAGACGCGCTGAACCGCGTCATGGTCGATCCCTCGAAGAAGCCCGTCATCCAGAATTTCCGGGTGGACCTGGGAACGAACGTCAATCCCGCTCCGCTACCTGAAAAGATTATTCTGGGCGCAGGAAGCGAACTGCTGGACAACCCCGACGTACTGGTAACACAGCTCATCCCGACCAAGCCGTTCCCATTCGATCCCTTCAAGATGCGCACGAAGTACCGCTTTATCGAGGGGTATCGAGGGAATGACACGGTACGCGGATGGCGCGATTTCGACAGTATCTATCACGCCGTCTTCGCGGACCTGCGAGGGACGAGCGGCTATCCGAAGGGCAAAGCCTACAGTGTGGTTCCGCAGGGCCTGTTGCTGCGTCCCGCAATTCCGTCGGAAGAGACCTTCGGCGATGCGAGTACTTACGGTCCGCGCGCCAACTTCAAGATCTCGGTTCGCGAACTGCCGGATCACGGGCGTTTCCGCGTGACGGTGACGGCGGCGAAGTATCGCGACGGCCTGATGCTTGATCCCGACAGCAAGACTCAACCGGCTGAAGACGGCGCCCTTGTCATCAAGGATCCGATGACACCGGGCGAACTGACAGTCGCGAGGGCCGGCATCTATCAGGTCGATCTGCAGACAGACAAGCCGACTACCACGCCCGCCGACATCTCGAAGCTCAAGGACGGGCTCACCGGCGCATGGCCGAAAGCCGGAGAAGGCGAAAAGAACGAAGGCGTCCGAATCGAAGATTCTCCTGTCGGCAAAGCCCTTTCGCTGCGTGGCGATTCCGAGGGCCTGGTGGTTCCCCGTAAGTCCATCCCGACCGACGATGAGCACAATGTGGGCGAGGGCGACTTTTCCCTAACGGCCTGGATTCATCCGGGCAAGCTGAAACGGGAAGGCATTATCAGCCTGGGCGATGCCAACCGCAGTCTGGGCTGGTTCCTCGATCTTGGCGACCGGGGCGTCGTGCGCTTCCAGATGGTTGGCAGGGCTGCCGATGGCAGCGCCATCGTAGCAACCAACCCTGGCGTGATCCATGAGAACACCTGGCAGCATATCGCGGTGGTGATGCGGCGCGGGCGCAACGATGCGCGCATCTACGTGAACGGTTATCTGGCGACTCGGGCAGCGGCGGGTTACGCACAGTTCGACGACGAGAAATCCGATCTGCGCATCGGCCACATTCCGGGCGCCGACGCGTTCGACGGCGAAGTGGCGGATGTGCGGCTCTATCGCAGGCCGCTCGACGAATCTGAAATCGCGGCGCTGGTGCAGCCGGGAAAACAGTTCCTGAAGGCTCCGCGGGAGCGCAAGCCGGATGTCACCCTCTATCTGGGCGACCGGCAGTTCATCGGTTCTCTGCAGCCCGCGTTTGTGGTCGTCCGGCTGGATGCGGGGCGACTGCCTTACCGCGTTCAATACAACGGCGCGCGCGATCTCGAGCGCATCACGCTGACACCGCTCTCCGCCGACAGCGATCCCGGAAAGAAGTTCGTGGCTTTCGAGAAGCGCGTGCCTCGCCTGGGCGTTTATCTGGGACTGCGCCGCGACTGCGGCAGCACCCTGGCGCCAGTGGGTTCGCCACAGACCGTGGCAAACGAAAAGCTCGCGACGTACGTCTTTGAAGGCGCGATCAAAAACTTCCCCAGCCCCGAACCCGATAAGGAGATCGTGAATTATCTTGCCGGCGTTCACGAGATCGGAGTGCGCAGCGAGTACACCGACGGGCGCGATATGCCACGACTGGCGATCCGGTCGGTGGAGTTCGAGGGACCGTATTACGACACCTGGCCTCCGGCTTCTTACAAGAACCTTTTTGTCGATTTCGACCATCCGAACGATCCGCAGGCTTACGGCCGCAAGATCATTCACGATTTCGCGACGAAGGCTTACCGGCGACCCGTCACACCGATGGAAGAGGCGGCGCTGACGGGTGTGTTCCAGAAGTCGCTCGGCGAAGGGCGGTCTTTCCGGGACAGTCTGAAAGATGCGCTGGTGGTGGCGCTGACCTCACCGCAGTTCCTGTTCCTGATTGAGAAGAGCCGATCGCCCGCGGCCGAGCCGCTCGATTCCTACGAACTGGCCTCGAAGCTCTCTTACTTCCTCTGGAATGAGCCGCCCGACCAGAAACTGCTGCGCTCGGCCGCGGCGGGTACTCTGCGATCACAGCTCGACAGCGAAGTGGATCGCATGGTTGCGGATCCGCGCTTCACGCAGTTTGCCACGGAATTCACGTCACAGTGGCTCAACCTCGATAAGTTCCAGGTACTCGAATCCGATAAGAAGCGGTATCCGAAGCTGACGCGCGATACGCGAACGCAACTCAAGCAGGAGCCCATCGAGTTCGTGCAGTACCTGATCCGGAATAATCTGCCGGCGAAGAATCTGATCTCGTCTCCCTTCATTCTGGCCAACGAGACCGTGGCCAGCTATTACGACCTGGGCGACAAGACCGAGAGCGGCTTCAAATTCGTTCCTATTTCACATGAACGCCGTGAGCTCGGGGGCGTACTGACCGAGGCTGCCATCATGGCGGGGCTTTCCGACGGGCGCGAATCGAATCCGGTGAAGCGTGGGGCGTGGGTGGCGCGCAAGATCATCGCCGAGCCGCCGAACGACCCACCACCAAACGTACCGCCGCTGAAGGAAAACACGAAGAACCTGACACTGCGCGAAAGGCTGGAGCAGCATCGCAGCGCGCCGGCGTGCATGCAGTGCCATTCGAAGATCGATCCGTGGGGCGTGGCGCTGGAACAGTTCGACGCCGGTGGCCGGCTCAAGCTCACACCGGTGGATGCACGCTCGACGCTGCCCGATCAGACGAAAGTCTCGGGGATCGACGATCTCAGGAAGTACCTGACCGAAGACCGGATGGACCAGGTCGCATTCAGTGTGCTGAAACATCTCGAAACATACGCCGCGGGCCGAAGCCTGACATACAATGAGCTTAATTTCCTGAAACAGGACGAGCTGAAGCTCAAGGCCGGCGGGTACCGGATGAAAGACATGATCCGGTATGTGGTGAACAGTAAGGTTTTTCTGGAAAAATAAAGGGAGATTCCGATGCCTGGTTCGTTTCGACTTGACCGCCGCGCTTTCCTCAAGGGTCTGGGGGGCGTTACGCTCGCCCTGCCCGTGCTTGACGCCATGGGCGCAGAAGTGACGGACCAGGTTCCGCGCCGTTTCTGCGCCATTTACACCGCGAACGGCATGTCGTTGCCTCGCGAAGAGCACGGCATCCCCGAGTGGAGCTGGTTCCCGACGAAAGGAGCGCCGAAGCCGGGCTCCGAGAGCACCGATTTCGAGTTCGGCAATTCGACCGCGCCGCTCGCGCCGTTCCGGAGCAAGCTGAGCTTCATGGGCGCGATGTTCCATCCCAACGGTCCGAAGGCCGATCCGCACACCTGCTCCGATATGTGGCTGACGGGCGCGCCGCTGCATAATCCAAAGCCCGGGACGTATAACACCACCGGCTTCGATCAGGTGATCGCGCTGCACACGAAGCAGTTTTGCCGCCAGCCATCCCTGGTGCTTTCGATCGACGCGGGAACCGGATACCTTTCTCGGACTGGCACGATCTCGTACAACCTGGATGGCCGTCCGATTCCGGCGGAGAATAATCCGCGCCGGGTATTCGATCGCCTGTTCCGCGGGGATCGCTCTTCGCTGAAGGCCGAGCATGAGGAACTGAAGCATCGGATCAAGCTGGTGGACGCGGTGGCCGAAAGCGCGCGCGCACTGGGCCAGAAGCTGGGCCAGACGGATCGCGACAAGATGGACCAGTACATGACTTCGCTCGAAGAAGTGGAAGCGCGTCTGGTGGCCTCCGAGAAGTGGATCGATATTCCGCTCAAGAAGCAGGATTATTCGATACTGAACCTCGACGCGACCAACGAAGGCGATCCGGCCGAGTATTACCGCAACATGTTCGACCTGATTGCGCTGGCCTTCGACGCCGATATCACGCGCACCGTGACCTTCATGATGAACCGCGAGGACGGTATGGGCATCAGCGATACCTTCCCGCTGAAACTCGGGCTGTCGAAGACACACCACAATCTGTCGCACGCAACCGACAAGCAGGGGCAACTCGATTTCGCGAAGTACGATCTGTTTCTCAGCAAGCAGATTGCGCATCTTCTGGACCGCCTGAGCTGCTACACCGACCGCACCGGGCCGGCGATCGACAACACGATCGTCATATTCGGCAGCGGCGCCAGCACCACGCACTTCAACCACAACCTGCCGACTCTGGTCGCCGGCGGCGCCAACATGGGCCTGAAGCATGGCCGGTACTGGCGCGGCGAAGGCGAGCAGAGAATGTCGAACATGTACGTGAGCATTCTCCGCGCGCTGGAGGTGGAAGAAGAACACTTCTCCGACAGCACCGGTACGCTCACCAGCCCGGTTTTCACGAAGTCCTGACCGATCAGCGAACCAGCGGGCTTGCGCCGGGCAGAAGCCCGGCGGCGGGGCGAAGCCCCGGCCCCACATGGCGCTTGCGGGAACTTCCCGGCGCGAAATCGCGTCACTTTGCGCGATTCCGCTCACAGCCGGTCGATACTCTCCCCACTCTTCACGAGAAATCAAGGGCCTACGCGAACACCCGGCTGGTGGATCAACTGCGCCATCATTCCCGGGAGATTGATATGAGGATCGTTGCAGGTGTTTTTGCATCCCGGGTCGCGGCGGAGAGCCTGATCCCGGATCTTCGGAAAATCGGCATCACGAGCGAGCAGTCTCGTGTGATCGCGGACTCCGGCGAACCGACGCGGCGGCGACTGCGAAGGCAGTTCCGTCTGACTAAGACCGCGGCGCGCTGGGGCGCGCTGACCGGAGCGACACTCGGCGTGATCGTCGGCGTTCTGCTGCTGGTTCTCGCGGGCATCAATCGATTCCAGGACTGGCGCGCCCTCGTCGTGCTGGCGGGCGGCATCCTGATCTGCACGGCGGGCGGGGCCGTGATCGGAGCCCTGTTCAACATGGGCTTCTCGCATGAAGAAGCGCTGCTTTATGACGAGGCGCTGCGCAGCGGCGCTGTGATTGCCGCAGTCGAAGTGCCGGAAGAGATCGAGGATGAAGTCGTGATGATGTTCCAGGGGCATAACGCGCGAAACGTGAAGAAAGGCGTCTGGCGCGCCGCCGGATGGACTCACCCGTGGCCGATGGACAGTTCGTTTGTCTCTCACCCGATGTGACCGGTTTGGCAGGGGCGTCTATCGATCGGCGCACCGATTCGCCGAAATCGTATTGGCCGCGAGCGTGACGCCGGGTCCGGCGGCGATGCAATGTTGCTTCATTCCGAAACCGGTCACGACATTGGAACGGATGAGGTTGTTTTTTGTGGCCGTCGCCCGGCCGCCATTGCTGCTGAGATAAATGCCGCTTCGCAGCAGGTCGGGCTGATCGAGAGCGTAATTGCACCGGGCGCTGACCGGCGTGACGCCGCAGTGGGCGCGATTGACGTCCAGAAAGCGATTGTTTTCGATTCTGTTATTGCCGCCGATCAGGAACAACCCACCGTAGGCGAATCCCTCAATGGTGTTTCCCGTGACGGCTACGCCGGATGAGTTCATATCCGGATTGTTGTTACCGAAGACGACGCCGTAGTGCAGCGCCGGATATGCGTCGAGCCCCTTACGGTTGATACAGGAGTTATCGGCGACCTCGCCGTCGTGGAATCCATCGAGGTCGATGCACTGGCCGTTCACATCCGTGAACCGATTGCGCGTGTAGGTGGCGCGATCCACATTGCCGGCGGTGTCGAGCGCCACGGCGACTGCGTGGCTCTCCACGTCCACGTATTCGGCGGGGAAGCCCAATTGCGAACCGCTGTTGTTCTCGACTCGGACGCGCGTGGCGTGGCCGACCTGGATCGCATCTCTGCCGACGGTCGTTATCGTGTTGTCCCGGATCACGCCGTCGGCAGATCGCGGCGAACGGGAATACGAATGGGTCCAGATGGCGTTTCCGGTGATGCGACTGATGGAGGATCGCGCGACTTCGAAGTGGCTGACGCCTTCTTCGAGGAGAATGCCACCGGTCGTATTGTTGCGGCCGGCGCGGTTCAGGGTTCCGCAATCCTCGATTTTTACGGAATCGATGGTGACGTTCGAGGACGCATTCACGAGAACCGGGAACGCACGGACGTTACTGACGCGTACATCGCGGATCACCACCTGACTGCTGTTCCGGATGACGATGCCGTTGGCGGAGTAATAGTCGGCGAAAGCCGCTTCGCGCAGCGGCAAGTACCAATCGGACTTCAGCTCTTTTCGGTCGCCACGAATCGCAAAGCCGATCAGAGTCAGATCAGTTGCGCCGTTCACGACGATGGCCGCGCTTTCTTTGAAGTCCGGGTCGAGTACGAGCGTACTCCCCGCCGGGTTTCCGCGAATCATCAGGTGGCTGAAGCCACCGGGAACGGCAAGAGGGTGGGCGAGATGAGTCTCGCCGGGGGGCAGGACAAATGTTCGGACATTGACCGCGAGCAACGCCGACATGATGAAAAGGACGGCCAAATCCAAGGTTATCCCGCGCACACTGGCGTAAAATTTGCGCCTATCATTCTTATATGGCTTCCATGCAGCCGACGCCGTCGGGCGACCGCTTTGAAGAGGCGCTCCGGACGCTGCCCATAGCGGATGAAACGGGCCGACAGTATCTGGAGAAGCATATCCCCCGACTCGCGCAAACGCTTGCGCTGGTCCCCCCGCCGGGGCCAACCGGCCGCGTGCTGGAGCTTGGCTGCTATATGCAGATCACGCCGTTTCTGCAGCGCCTGAACGGCTATCGCGAAGTACGCGGCGCCTATTATGGAAAACCCGGACGGACCGACCGAAAAGCGGTGGCGTTTCCGGACGGCGAGTTCGTGTGTCTGGTGGATCATTTCGATGCCGAGCGAGATCGATTTCCTTACCCTGACGGACATTTCGATCTTGTCATCGCGGGCGAAATCATCGAACACATGATATTCGACCCGATGCACTTACTGGTCGAATCGCGCCGGGTCCTCGTCGAGGGAGGCTTTCTGCTGCTGAGCACGCCGAACGCCGCCAGCCTCGCGAGCATCGCGAAAGCTCTGGAGGGACACGATAACCCGCAGATCTTTCCGCTCTATAAACGGCCCGATCCGAAGGAACCCGAGATTGGCCACGTCCACGAATACACGGCGTACGAGATCGGCCGCGCGATTGAGGCGTCCGGCTTCGAAATCGAGTGGCTGTTCACGACGCATCTCGAAGAGTACGCGGGCCATTTGCCACTGATCGAATTACTCAAAGAGCGCGGATACAGCACAGACAATCGCGGGGAGCAGACGTGGTGCCTGGCGGTCAAACGCGGCTCGCTGCCGGTCAATCGCTATCCGGATTTCCTGTACAGTCCGTAGCCGCAAACCGCCATGGTGGCAAGCGCCGCCGCCCACACGAAGTACGGTTCCACGCCCGGGCTCCAACGCATTTCGACCGCGCAAGGTCCGGAGCAATGCGGCTCGATCACCGTAAGACCAAGCCCATCGGAACGAACGCTGGTCTCACGCCCGCCGACAAAGGCCTTCCAGCCCGGATGGTAGTTGATCGCAATGGACATCGCCTGATCCGAACGCATGTCGGCGCGCGCGATGCCTGAGTTCACGCCGGTCCAGCGCCAGGAGGCAACCGGAAGGGCCGGGTTGTCGAGGGCCGCCACAAACGGGCGCAACTCGCGGACATCGATTCCGTTCTCCGGCAGATGCGTTACCACGTCCGATATGCGAACAACGCGCGCGAGATCCGGGGCGCGCTCGGGAACGCGATAGATGTAGTCGTCACCGCTGGCCCACAGGAGCGGCAGCTTTCCACGGAACCGATACGGAAACTGAAACGGCTTGTAGTACTCGCGGCTGGAACGTCCACCGATCGCTACAGCCTGTACAGCGAACGCTTTCATCCAGAGGAGCGAGAAATCGGCCGACTGCGCCTCGTCCTCATGGCCCGCCGCCGTAATGTAAGCGGCGATAAAGGCAGGTTTTCCGAGGACCGACTGTTCACAGCATCCGACCATCTGAGGAACGCCGGTGAAGGCGTTCATCCAGAACGACACCGTTCCAGGAGCGAGCACACGCCCCCCGCGGATGTTCCGATCGAACCAGCCGGCCTCCTGAAATTCGATGGTTTTTCGCACGTCGAGCCGGGTGATGATTTTGCGCGCATATTGCCGGTAGTGAATGAACTGGAACAGGCAAAAAGCCGCGAGCAGAACCGCGGCAGCGGGACGCCATTGAGGCCACCGCGCGAGCGCCCCCTGCGTGAACAGCATCGCAGCGAGGATCAGGGGAATTTCCATCGCGACATGAAACCGCATGGGCTGGGGAATGGCGCGAACACCGGTCCACGACACCGTCAGTACGAACCACGCGAGAACGAACAGGTACAGCGACGCGAAGCGCAGGGCAAAAGAAGCGCGAAGGCGACTCAGGACAAAGCGAACGACCGCGAAACCCGCCAGCAGCAGAGCCAGGGCGATCCATCGTCCCGCACCCGGCGTGGGCGACTCCGCCATATTGTTGGCATTGTGGTAGGTGGACCAGATCGTGGAGGGCAGCGCAAACGGACAGGCAAATCCGGCAGCAGCGATTCCGATGCCGGCGACTCGAACGGCGGAAGCTCGCAGTTCCGGCGCGGTGAGCGCGGCCACGTAACAACCGACCGCTAGCGTCAGCGCGACGGTAGCGGGCCAGTTGACGGCTGGTACGGCGGCGAGCGCCGCGGCAGCCGCAATGGCGGAGGCTCGTGTCCGCCGCTTCAATGCCAGATGGAGCAGCCCCAACGCGAACATCATGACCGTCAGGCCCGAGACGTTCGGCGCTTCCCCATAGACAACCATAGCCTGCAGCCGCCGCGCGTTCCAGAGTCCGGCGGCGTCGTGCCGAAGAGCCGGGAGCAGCAACAAGGATGGAGAGAAGAGCGAGAACGCGAGGGCGCCGCCCAGCGCGATCAGACGATCTTCGCAGAGCGCTTTTGCGAGATAGTAGAAGGCGACTCCGCCCAGCGCGTAGCCGAGGGCCGCGACGACGTGGTACGCAGAGGCAACGCTCAGTCCAAAGACCGAGGCTGCCGCCGCGACCGTGTAGTGAAAAGCCGGCTGGTAGGTTCTGGCGAACGGAAATCCGCCGTACCACATCGGGAACCAGTCATATCCGGGCCAGTGTTCCTGGATATAACGGGCGAGGGCGATGAACGCGCCTTCGATCGATTGCAACTGATTGAGATATTCCGTGCGAAACAGCCGCCAGACGACGGCTGTATTCACGACGAATACGATGAGCGGACAGAGGACAGCTCCACGCCGATCGAGAATGCCTCGTGGAGCCTGCCGATCGCCTGGCGCTATTGCTGCGGAGGCGCTGATGGCGACTCCGCCTTTGCCGTCGCTGGTTTGGCGGTTTTGACCGGGCTCAACAGAATATGCGCGTTGCGGCCTTCCATGCGCGGAACGCCGTCCACGGTGCCATACCCCGAGAGATCCTCGGCGAAACGGAGCAGCAGCTTGCGGCCGAGATCGGTATGAGCGATTTCACGTCCGCGAAACTGCACTACCGCTTTCACGCGATTTCCTTCCTGAAGAAAACGGATGGCGTGATTCCTCTTGAAGTCGTAGTCATGATCGTCGGTGTTGGGACGGAATTTCAGTTCCTTCACCTGCACCACATGCTGCTTCTTGCGGGCATCGTGCTGCTTCTTCTTCTGTTCGTATTGATAGTGCCCATAATCAATCGCCTTGGCGACCGGAGGCACGGCAGTCGGAGAGACCACGACGAGATCAAGCCCAAGTTCCTGCGCTTTCCTTAAAGCGGCGGAAGTGGGCATGACTTCGGCGGTACCATCCGGGAATACTGCGCGTACCTCCCGTGCACGGATCGATTCGTTGACGTTTTCTCGGCGACTGGGCTTTCGAGGCGGGAAATTTCGGCCTGGAATCATGCGGTAAGTGGACTATACCCCATCATAAAGCGTCAGTGTAACCAACGCGACACCCTTTTGTCTATCCGAAAAGTTACGGAGCTCCATGGCGTCTCCCCTCATTCGGAGGGATCTCTGCGGCGCGTGTGGGTGACACCCGACAACAGGCCAAGGCCAACCATCACCAGTACGCCCACGCCAATCCATGCCGGCGGAACATGCATCATGTGCGCGCCGATGGACAGCCCAATAATCACAATTATGAAGCCGATCATGTAAATACCGATAGACATTGCATCCTCCGGGCTGGTATTGGCAATCTCACTGCCAGAAAGCATGCCGGATTGCCGGTATTGGTGTAACGCGCCACCATGACGGCGCGTAGAGTGGTGTATTCGGAATGCGGAGAATCTCTCAGTGACAAGCGCGGCGCCTGTCCTTTCCACCAAAGATTACAGCGATCATGTGAATCCCCAGTGGGTACGACTGCTCGAGCTGCTGCAAATGAACGAGCAGTACACGCAGTGCGCAGGCGTGGAACTTCACACAGGCGAGGGCCGCACGATTCTCGATTTTCTGTCCGGTTATTGCGTCCACAACGCGGGGCACAATCACCCCTATATTGTCGAGCAATTGCAGGACGAACTGAGCCGCCGGGGTCCGGCGATGCTTCAAAGTCATGTGCCGGATCTGGCGGGGGAACTCGCCGGGCGACTCTGCCGCCTCGCGGGCGGGAAACTGCGCAAAGTCTTCTTCGCGTGCTCCGGCAGCGAGGGCGTGGAGAGCGCCATCAAATTCTCGCGGGCCGCGACCGGCCGCCGAGGCCTGCTTTACTGCCGCGGCGCGTTCCATGGACTGACGTGCGGCGCACTTTCGCTGATGGGCGACGAATTCTGGCGCGAGCGATTCGGGCCGATGCTGCCCGATACCGCGGCCGTCCCATTCAACGATCTTTCCGCATTACGCGAACGCCTGGCCACGAGACAGTATGCGGCTTTCTTCGTGGAACCGATTCAGGCCGAAGCGGGAATTCGCCTGCCGGATCAAAACTATCTTCACGAGGCTCAGCAACTGTGCGCCCGATACGGGACGCTGCTGGTCCTGGATGAAGTGCAGACCGGCATGTACCGTACCGGAAGATTTCTCGCGGCTCAACATTATGGCGCGGAACCCGATATCGTGGTGATGGCGAAGGCATTATCCGGCGGCCTGATTCCCTGCAGCGCGGTGCTGATGTCAGACGCGGTATACGACGCCGTGTACGATTCCCTGAAGCGCTCCATCGTCCACACCTCCACGTTCAGCGAGAATGCGATGTCGATGCGGGCGGGACTGGCGACTCTGGACGTGCTGGAACGCGAAAATCTGGGCGAACGCGCTCTCGCGCTCGGCGAGCTTCTGCGGACCCAGCTTCGAGAGGATCTGGCGGAGTACGAAATGGTTCGGGATGTCCGCGGCATGGGACTGCTCTCCGGCATCGAGTTCCAGCCACCGCGCGACATACGCCTGCGCATGGGCTATGAAGCGTTCAGGCACATCCACCCGGGAATGTTCGGACAGGTCACCGTGATGCGACTGTTCCGGGATAAGAATTTCCTCACACAGATGTGTGGAAACAACTTCCTCGTGCTCAAAGCCGCTCCGCCGCTGGTTGCGACGGAAGAGCATATTCAGCGGTTTGCCCGCGCCGTGAAGGAAACGGTCCATCAGATGCACCACTCGACGTCTTTCTGGTCGGAAGCTCTCGGGCTGGCGCGCCGGGCCATGAACGTGTGACGGTCCTCCTTTTCCAGCCATGAAAATCATCGCCGCCGCGAGCGCTTACCCTTCGAACTATTACTCGCAGGATGTCCTGCTGGCCGCCTTGCGGGGATACTGGGGCGATCAGTTACCCAATCCGGATGTTCTCGACCGCCTGCACGCGCGCGCCTGCGTCGACGGACGGCATCTGGCGCGTCCGCTGATGGACTACTACGGAATGACGACGTTCGGCGACACGAACAACGCATGGATCGAGTGCGCCGAAGAACTCGGCGGGACCGCCTTATGCAGGGCGGTGTCCCAGGCGGGGGTGACACGCGGCGATATCGGAGCCCTGTTTTTCGTGTCGGTCACGGGAGTGTCGAGTCCATCGATCGACGCGCGGCTCATCAACAGACTGAAGCTGTCTCCGAACACCCGCCGTATTCCGATCTTCGGGCTCGGGTGCGTTGCCGGCGCGGCGGGCATCGCGCGCGCCGCCGACTACGTGAAGGCGTATCCTTCGCAGGTCGCCGCGCTTGTGTCGGTCGAGTTGTGCTCGCTGACCATTCAGCGGGATGACCTGACTGTAGCGAATCTGATTTCTTCGGGATTGTTCGGGGACGGCGCGGCGGCCGTACTCGTGGCGGGCGCGGACCATGAGCAACCCGGTCCCGAGATTATCGCTACGCGTTCGACGTTCTACCCGGATACGCAGGACGTGATGGGATGGGACATTTCCGAGAAGGGATTCCGGATCGTCCTGTCGCCGGATGTGCCGAAGGTGATCCGGGAACACCTGGGCGGGGACGTGGATGAATTTCTTGCCGAACACGATCTGACCCGGAGGGATATCGGCGCCTGGGTTCTGCACACCGGCGGGCCGAAGGTGCTGGAAGCGACGCAGGAAGCGCTGGGCATCGATCGCGCGGCGCTCGCGACATCGTGGGAATGCCTGCGCCGGACAGGCAATCTGTCTTCGGCGTCCGTTCTCTGCGTACTGGAGCAATTCATGAAGAAGCGGCCGGCGGCCGGAACATGGAGTATCCTTGCGGCGATGGGACCGGGCTTCTGTTCCGAGCTGGTGCTGCTGCGGTGGTGAAATGGCTGAGCCGGATGTTTTCATAGCGGGCGGCGGCCCGGCGGGTCTCGCGGCGGCAATTGCCGCGCGGCGGAAAGGGATGAGCGTTGTCGTCTGCGACGGCAACCGCCCGCCTGTCGATAAAGCGTGCGGCGAAGGACTGATGCCGGACTCGCGAGGCGCGGCGGCCCGGATCGGCATCCATATTCCCGATTCGCTGGGCTTCGAGTTCCACGGTATCCGGTTTCATGGCGCGGACCGATCGGTCGAGGCCCCTTTTCCAAATGGCCGCGGCATCGGCGTACGCCGGGTGGCGCTCCATCAATTGCTCGTCGAAACCGCCAAACGGGCGGGCGTGGAACTGCGCTGGGGAACGCCGGCTCCGGCGCTCGAGGACATTCGCGCGCGCTGGATCATCGGCGCCGACGGGTCGGCTTCGCGAGTGCGCCGGTCCGCCGGTCTGGACGCGTGCCTCCGCAACTCCCGCCGTTTTGCGTTTCGGCAGCATTACAGAATCGCGCCCTGGACAGATTACATGGAAATCCATTGGGGCGAGGGCTGCCAGATATACGTGACCCCGGTGGGACCAGACGATGTATGCCTCGCACTGATCTCGCGCTGGCCCGACCTGCGCGTGGAAGAGGCGGTCCGGCGCTTCCCTGCCCTGCAGGAACGTCTCGAAGGCGTGGACGTGACCAGCCGGGAACGCGGCGCGATCACCGCTACCATGCGGCTCCGGACGGTGACGCGCGGCAATATTGCGCTGATTGGCGACGCCTCGGGCTCGGTGGATGCGATCACCGGAGAAGGCATGTGTCTCGCGTTCCGACAGGCCGCGCTGCTGGCGGATGCGATGGACCGCGGCGATCTTGCCCATTACGCGCGACGGCATCCACGACTCGCTCTTCGCCCTCATCTCATGGCACGGACAATGCTGATTCTCGATCGCGGACCGAAGGTTCGCCAGTGGGCCTTCGGAGCCCTTTCTTCCGCACCCTGGATTTTCAGAGGTCTGCTGGCGGTACACGTCGCATGAGACTTCTACTCGCGCTGCTCGCGATTCCCGCATTCGCGGCGGACTACAGCCTTCAACTCACGCCTGACAATACGAATATCGACTGGACACTGGGCGACGTGCTGCATACCGTTCACGGGACGTTCCGTCTGAAACACGGCGCGATCACCTTCGATCCGGACACCGGCAAAGCCGCCGGCGAGGTCGTGGTGGACGTTCAGAGCGGCGAGAGCGGCAGCGGCGCGCGCGACCGTCGCATGCACGCGAACGTACTCGAGTCG